>JANLSD010000342.1:0-7143 GCA_031362245.1 Acaryochloridaceae cyanobacterium OTE_25_metabat_464
CTAACATCACAATCTGAATTGCTTGGGGTAGGGTTAGTCGATGAAAACACATTATGCTGTCATTGTGGTGGGCGGTGGTCAGGCTGGGCTGTCGATAAGCTACTGCTTAAAAGAAAGAGGCGTAGACCATATCGTTTTTGAGAAAAACGAAATTGCCCATTCCTGGCGCTCAAAACGGTGGGATTCTTTTTGCTTGGTCACGCCCAATTGGCAATGTCGGCTACCAGGTTTTCCCTACCCTGGTAACGAACCCCACGGTTTTATGCAGAAAGACGCGATTGTTGAATACGTTGAAGCCTATGCGGCTTCGTTTGATGCGCCTGTGATGGAAGGGGTTGAGGTATTGAGTATTCGTAAAAATAGCGCTGGTAGTATTTTCGAGGTTTCAACTTCTTTGGGCGAGTACACGGCAGATCAGGTTGCGATCGCCGTAGGAGGCTACCACAATCCTAAACTCCCCAGAATCTCTGAACGATTCCCAGAGCCTATTGTACAGATCCATTCTTCGGAGTATAGAAATCCCCAGTCTTTACCTGATAAAGCCGTTTTGGTGGTTGGGACAGGACAGTCTGGCTGTCAAATTGCAGAGGATTTACACCTTGCGGGGAAGCAAGTCCATTTGTGCGTGGGTGGTGCCCCGCGATCGCCTCGGAGGTATCGCGGCAAGGACGTTGTGGATTGGCTAGACCAGATGGGATATTACGATCTCTCGATTGACGAGCATCCCCAAAAAGATAAGGTGAGAACCAATGCCAATCACTATGTGACAGGGCGAGATGGGGGCCGCGAGATTGACCTGCGACAGTTTGCACTAGAGGGCATGCAGCTCCACGGTCGGCTCCAAAGCCTGAGCGATAGCACCCTAACGTTTTGCGATGACCTAAAGCAAAACCTAGACAAAGCGGATGCGGTGGCGGAAAGTATCAAGAAAAGTATTGATGGATTTATTGAAAAGAACCATATTGAAGCGACCATTGACCCACCCTATCAGCCTGTTTGGGAACCGGAGCAAGAGTGCTTGGCTCTAGACTACAACGCTGCTGATATTGGTACAGTGGTTTGGTGTACAGGCTATCAGGCTGATTTTAGTTGGATTGAAATTCCGGTGTTTGATGGGAGAGGTTATCCTGGTCACGAGCGCGGGGTGACGGGGGTGAAAGGGCTTTACTTTTTAGGATTGCCTTGGCTCTATACCTGGGGTTCTGGCCGATTTTCGGGGATTGCACGGGATGCGATTTATTTGGCGGACTGCATTGGAGCAAGGCAAAAGCGGATGCCATTGGGTTCAAATAAAGCATTCAATGAAGTGGTTCTGGGTTCCTAAGGATCGTGGATCAAATAAACCCTAGCGATTGAATATTTCCTACGGAAACGCTGCGCGAACTGCGGCTACAAGAACAAAAACCGCCTGCGCGGGTTGAAATCTGCTCTTAGTCCGCGCAGGCGGACATCGTTCTTGTAGGCGCGGTTTCAACCGCTGGCCTAGGCTGGATCTTAACCAATTTTCGATTGACGTGAATGCAGTACCCCCCTATCTAAATCGATAGGTTTGGAGGGCTAAATGATGGCAAAGTGGGAGACTGCGATCGCCATGCCTACCCTTTTTACTAGACTTCATCCTTTCGTAGTTGCAGATACAAAACACCTTCAGAGCCTAGCTTTACTCTTTCGCCATACTCACTTTTGCGCGAGAGAAACAGACTATGCCTGAAGTCATGCACCCCGCTCACCAAACAGGTGATTTTTTCGTAAACTACGAAGAAAAAGTATTCCCCGATGTCCAAGCCGATCCTGGTGAGAAAGCCCTCGTCACCTTCCATACCGTCGCCTTTGAAGGCTCCATCGGCTTTGTGAATCTATTACAGGCCACCCGTTTACAACGCAAAGGCTTTGAAACCTCTATTCTGCTCTATGGCCCTGGTGTTACCCTCGGCATCCAGCGCGGCTTTCCCAAACTGGGCGATTCAGCCTTCCCTGGGCATCAAAACTTTGGCGACCAGATTATTAAATTTATGGCAGAAGGCGGTAAAGTCTACGCCTGTCGCTTTGCCCTGCAAGCGCTTTACGGCCACGGCGAACCATCGCTCCTTCCTGGTATTATCCCCATTAGTCCCTTAGATGTTCTAGATATCGTGCTGCTCCACCGCAAAGATGACGCATTTATTCTTGATACCTGGACGCTTTGATCATGGACGACTCGCGCAAGGTTAGGGCCGCAGCCGTTCAGCTTAGCCCCGTCTTGTTTAGTCGGGATGGAACGACAGCGAAAGTATTGGATGCGATCGCCACTGCGGCTCACCAAGATGTTCAACTGATTGTCTTCCCAGAAACCTTCATTCCCTACTACCCGTATTTCTCCTTTGTGCAGCCTCCCGTCTTAATGGGCAAGGAACACATGCGGCTGTACGAAGAAGCGGTCGAAGTGCCTGGTTCTGTCACCGATGCTGTGAGTCAGGCTGCGAGATCCCACGGCATGGTTGTGGTGTTAGGCGTGAACGAGCGTGACCACGGTTCGCTCTATAACACTCAGCTCATCTTTGATGCCGATGGCTCGTTGCTGCTGAAGCGACGCAAGATTACCCCCACTTACCATGAACGGATGGTGTGGGGACAGGGAGACGGTTCTGGGCTAAAAGTCTTAGATACTGCGGTGGGGAAGCTGGGTGCCTTGGCCTGTTGGGAACATTACAACCCCCTCGCTCGGTATGCCCTGATGGCAGCACATGAGCAAATTCACTGTGCTCAGTTCCCTGGTTCGCTGGTCGGTCAGATTTTCACAGACCAGATTGAGGTGACGATTCGCCACCATGCCCTGGAGTCGGGCTGTTTTGTGGTGAATTCTACGGGATGGCTTTCTCCTGAGCAAGTTGCTCAAATCACGCCTGATGAGAAGTTGCAAAAGGCGCTATCTGGCGGCTGTAATACAGCCATCATTGGGCCGGAGGGGAATCATTTGTGTACCCCAATTACTGAGGGGGAAGGAATGGCGATCGCAGATCTAGATTTTTCTCTCATCATCAAACGCAAACGCATGATGGATTCGGTGGGTCACTACGCTCGCCCCGATCTATTTCGTCTGCATATTGACCAAAATCCTAAACCTTTTATGACGAGCGAGATTGGGAACTTGCTAACACCTTGCACTACCCCCCTTAATCTCCCCTTGGTAAGGGGGGAGACCGAAATTCTTGTCCCCTCCCCTTACCAAGGGGAGGGTTAGGGTGGGGAAGTGCAAGGTGTTGAACAGCAGTCTTAACCCCGTCATTAAAATACTCCCACCCCCGGTCGCACCTAACGCCCCCAATGAAAACACAACAGCTCATTACCGATCTCCAGTCCTACGGATTGCAACTTTTAGATCCCAGCGTTGGCGCATCTGGGCGCAAGGGTGGCGCAGGCCCCTCTGATCATAAGGCTATAACCCTTGGCAGCACAACGGTCATGGTGCCCATTTACACCACCGCCGCCACTGAATCGCCTTACAGTGCAGTCTATGATTCAGTCTCAAAACAAACTTTATTACAAATAGACGGAGAGGCGATCGCCCCCATCTCCTTTCCCAATCAACCCAAGTTCTACGGCTTAAACACCGCAGAAGGCATCCCCTACTGGAAAATTGCGCTCCTTCATAGCAACGATGTGTTGGCAACCACGGTTTTGCAAACCTGTATGCGCTACCGCGATGCCGCCACCGCCTGCCAGTTCTGTGCCATCGAACAATCCCTCGCTGACGATCGCACCATTGCTCGCAAAACTCCAGCCCAGCTTGCAGAAGTTGCGGAAGCTGCCGTTCGATTAGACGGCGTAAAGCACATGATTATGACCACGGGCACTCCCAATACGGGCGATCGCGGGGCAGCCTATCTCACCGAGTGCGCCAAGGCCATCAAAACAGCGGTGGATATTCCCATCCAGGCACAGACCGAACCCCCGGATAATTTTGTCTGGTTTGAGCGAATGAAAGCAGCGGGAGTGGACAGTTTAGGGATGCACCTCGAAGCGGTCGATCCACAAGTGCGCGATCGCATTATGCCAGGCAAAGCCACTGTCCCCACGAGCTACTATTACGAAGCCTTTGCCGCCGCCGTCAAAGGCTTTGGCTGGGGACAGGTGAGTACCTATTTACTCGCAGGGCTAGGGGATAGTTCAGAGATATTGTTGGAAGCCTGCGATCGCCTCATCTCCCTTGGCGTATACCCTTTCGTCGTTCCCTTTATACCCATCACCGGAACGCCTTTGGCTGATCATCCTTCCCCCACCAGTGAGTTTATGTATCCGCTGTATGAGCAGATTGGGCAAAAGCTACGACAAGCGGGAATGTTCTCTCAAGATATCAAAGCAGGCTGTGCCAAGTGCGGAGCCTGTTCCGCACTCTCTACATTTGAATAACCCTCCATGAAACCCTCAACCTATCACTTCAAAATTGCAGCAACATCTCAAGAAGTATCCGCCTACTTTGCGCTGCGTCATGCCATCTTTCTGGAGGAACAGGGGTTGTTTCAAGGGAGTGAAGTGGATAATTTAGATGCGATTGCCTATCCCATCATCGCCCTCGATACAGCTCAAAATAACGCCATTGTAGGCGTGGTTCGCATCTACGAACCTGAGCCTGGGCTTTGGTATGGCGGCAGATTAGGCGTTCACCCAGACTATCGCCGTGTAGGACACATTGGGAAAGGATTAATTTATAAAGCGGTTACGACTGCAAATACCTGGGGCTGTCATCAATTTCTCGCCACCGTCCAGCTTCAAAATGTGCGTTTCTTTCAGCGTCAGCACTGGCATTCCTTGGAAGAACTGGTGCTGTGCGATCGCCCCCATCACCTTATGGAAGCCGATCTAAACTTCTATCTACCCACCACCGAACCCCGACCCATGCTTCCAACCCAGAGAGAGGCATCCTAATGCTGGTAGCTTTGGCAGAAAATCTACGGCAATCTTTGGGAATTTTGCACAAGCAGGATATTCAGTTTGCCGGAAAGTCCCTAGGATTATGGGACAACCCCGATGTTCGCCTAGGCGATGATTGCGCTGCAATTCCAGATGGCGATCGCTATCTCCTCCTTGCTGCCGAAGGTCTATTACCCGCCTTTGTCGTCACCGATCCCTGGTTTGCGGGATGGTGTGCGGTGATGGTGAATGTCAGCGATATCTATGCAATGGGCGGACGACCCACGGCGATCGTCGATACGGTTTGGAGTCCCGACGCGCAGACCGCAAAACCGCTGTTTGCAGGCATGAAGGCTGCTGCGAGTGCCTATCAGGTGCCGATTGTGGGCGGTCATACCAATCATCGAAGTGTATATTCGGCGTTGTCCGTCGCAATTCTAGGGCAAGCCACGCAACTGATTACCAGTTTTGACGCCCAACCTGGAGATGTGCTGGTCATGGCGGTAGATTTACGCGGCGTTCCTCATCCGCAATATCCCTTTTGGAATGCAGCCACGGATGCCGACCCAGCCAGACTCCGAGGCGATTTAGCCATTCTGCCCACACTGGCAGAATCAGGGCTTTGTCGTGCGGGGAAGGATATTAGCATGGGCGGTGCGATTGGAACTCTGCTGATGCTGCTAGAGACTTCCGAATGCGGGGCTAAGGTGCAGCTAGACCAAATTCCTATCCCACCCGATGTTCCGCTAGAGCAGTGGCTTGTAAGTTTTCCAAGCTATGGGTTTTTATTGAGTATTGCGCCAACCCATGTAGACAACGTTCAGCAATTCTTTCATCAACGCGATTTGGCTTGTGCAGCAATTGGGGAGGTGCAGGCCACCAAGACCCTTGTGTTGCAATCCCAATCCGAATCCATTATCTTTTGGGACTTTGCCCAACAGCGCTTGACAGGGTTTTGAGGAGCGTTGCAATAAGTCAGAAAATTCAAACTTTAGGCAGCGTAGTTAATATAGTGTTGATAGGTGAATCCTTAGCAGGAATCAACGTATGGTCTACACACCCACCCAAATGCTGACGGTTGAGGCGTTTCTCGATCAATATCGCGATCGCCCCCGCTATGAGCTGGCTGACGGAGAATTAATTGACATGGAACCAACAGGCCCCCATGAAGCGGTAGGCGGGAAACTAGCAACCCAAATTGGGATGGCGATTACCGCTGCAAAGCTGCCTTGGTTTATCCCACGAAATTGCTTGATTCGCCCTTTTGCAGAGGTGCAGACGGCGCGTCGTCCCGACATCGTGGTGTTAGATGAAACAGTGATCGGGGCTGAGCCGTTTTGGCAGCAAGAGCCAGTCATTACCCTCGGTAAGACGATTAAGCTGGTGGTTGAGGTGGTAAGCAGCAATTGGGAAACGGACTACGCCCGCAAGGTTGAAGAATATGCGCTTTTGGGCATACCAGAATACTGGATTGCAGATTATCGGGGATTGGGGGGCATCGCGTTTATTGGTAAGCCGAAGCAGCCAACGTTGACCGTGTGTGAGTTGCAAGGGGAAGAATATGTAAAACGGCAGTATCGGTTGGGGGAAACAATCGCCTCGAAGTTGCTGCCATCTCTACAATTTCGCTTGGACGATATTTTGCCGCGTTGATGATGCGGGAATCGCCGTCTAGTACTAATTCAGAGGGAATCGAGCAAACCCCCTTGAGGGCGTACCTCTACAAAGGATGAAATCAGAGCCTTGGCACAAACTGATCGACGAGAAAACAGGGACTTTAGCGCTTGAATTTAACCGACCGATGCTCTTCTACCTTAAAAATCGCCCTATTCGTTTACTCCACCAAACCACGGGGCGGTGTTATCCATACCCTCGCATTAGCCAACGCTCTCCACAACCTAGGCCATGCGGTGTGTGTCTATGCCCTAGACAAAGACGGTCAAGGGTTTGACTACCCCCTCCAATGTGCCTCCCAACTCGTCCCAGCTCTACCTGCACCCCCATCCATCGATGCACTGATTGCCCAACGCATTCAGGAATTCGTAACCCACCTCCAGCAAGAGACCCAACCCTACGACATCTACCATGCCCAAGACTGCATCAGTTCCAACGCCTTGCTGCAACTGCGCGATCGTCATCTCATCCCCCACTTTGTCCGCACCGTTCACCACATCGAAGACTTTCAGAGTTCCTATCTGCAAGAATGCCAAGAGAGATCGATTGAATTTCCAGATTTATGTCTGTGCGTAAGCC
>JANLSD010000343.1:0-2963 GCA_031362245.1 Acaryochloridaceae cyanobacterium OTE_25_metabat_464
GACGGGCGATCGCTGTGGGTTTGCTTCAAAATGCATCGCGTCCGCCAGTAAGCTCGAGGCCGTTAGCCGTCTAGGAGACTCCGCTGGCTCAGTGCTTGAGCGGGTTTGATGCATTAATCAGCAACATCACGGGAATCAAGTATAATAGAGCGTCCTTATGGTGATTGCTTCAAACCTCAGCCAGCATGAATGTTTTCGATCGTTCTGACCATGTTTATGTCTCTCCCGACCTTGACGAGGTTATAAAAGACACAATACGTTTTTTTAATGGCACACCTGTACATTCAATTCCCGCTCCAGAGCGTTTTCATGGTACAGGCATATATGCTCTCTACTGCATTGCCAAATCTGGAATTTATTCAAAGTTTCATTCGGTGAATAGAACTGAATTTCGTATGCCAATTTATGTTGGGAAGGCTGTTCCGAAAGGATGGCGACAATCTAGGCTATTACCCTCTGTAGACGCTAAGGTTTATGAGCTAAACAATCGAATCAAAGAACATAGCCGCGGCATCGACATTGGAGACGGCTTAAATATCTCAGATTTTTTCTGCCGCTTTATGATTCTTGAGGGAAAAGAAAGCGATTTGATAGGTACTGTCGAAGCAGCCCTAATCCGAAAGTACAAACCAATTTGGAATACTTTGATTGATGGCTTTGGTAATCATGATCCTGGAAAGGGCAGGTACGAGCAAGCAAAGTCAGATTGGGATGTCTGTCATCCAGGACGCGCTTGGGCAGAGAAGTGTCAGGGAGTACCCGCAAACAAAGAAATCCTTGTCCAAAGTATTGAAGAGTTTTTGAGCAATTTAAATGAAGAAAATTCCTGAAATATCTTGCTTGGAGCTATTTGCTGGTGCGGGTGGACTAGCAAAAGGGCTAGAACTCGCTGGGATTAAGCATAACGCTTTAATCGAATGGAATAAGGATGCCTGTCAAACACTGATAAATAACTATAGCAACAAGCTTGTTCATAATGTAGATATTCGCTCATTCCAGTTTGATCAATTTGGTCACATTGACATGGTTTCAGGAGGCCCTCCTTGTCAACCATTTTCAATGGGAGGAAAGCACAAAGGAAATATGGATCAGCGAGATATGTTCCCTTATGCTTGCAAGGCTATCAGCACTTATACGCCAAAAATTTTCATTCTTGAGAATGTCAAAGGTCTCTTACGGAAATCATTTAATAGTTACTTTGAGTACATTATTCTAAGATTAACTTATCCTGATATTCAGCCCAAGCCTTCAGAAGACTGGGAAGATCATCTAAGAAGGCTTGAGAAAATTCACACATCTGGAAAATTCGATTCCATTAAATATAATGTAATTTTCCGGCTAGTAGACGCAGCGAATTATGGTATTCCACAGCGCCGCGAACGTGTTTTCATTGTCGGTATAAGAGAAGATTCAAATATAGAGTGGGCTTTTCCAAAAGAAACGCACTCTTTAGATTCATTGCTATGGTCGCAATTTGTTAGCTGTGATTATTGGGAACGGCATAAGATCAAGCCTTCAGCAATTGAACACATAGATATAAGAAATCAGCAAAGAGTTCATCAACTGATTCAACAACCTACTTTATTTGCACCATCTTTGGAGCCTTGGAAAACAGTGAGAGATCAAATTGGGGATCTCCCCGAACCTGATTTTGAAGGTAGTTTTGACAGTGAGCATGTTCTCAGAGAGGGTGCAAAAGCATACCCTGGACACACTGGCAGTTATATTGATATGCCTTCTAAAGCACTGAAAGCAGGAGATCACGGAGTTCCTGGAGGAGAAAATATGATTCGATATCAAGATGGTCAAGTTCGCTACTACACAACCTTTGAGGCTAAACGAATTCAGACTTTCCCAGATGATTATAAAATTTGGGGTTCATGGACAGAAGCAATGAGGCAGATTGGCAATGCTGTACCCGTAGAACTAAGTCACCATATAGCGAGTTCCTTGGCGCGAACAGTCTGTGTGTAACGACTGCTAACAATCCCGTTGCACGCCGACCGTATCAAGTTAGTTGGTGAATCCGAAAGGTTGCTAGCGGCGGGTGAACGGGGGCGTTATGCGGCTCAAGTTATCGGTGAGGGCAACACCTTGAGATTGTCTATCGGCAAGTATTAATTTGTCGCTTAATCGTTCTGAGGAATCAGTTGTCACTTTGCCGAATATATTCGATCGCAACTATCAAAGCATCTAACATCACTTCGTAGCTATGATCGGTTGATCGGTTTAAGGTCATCAATTCCGATTGTTCTCTCAGGATAAAACCATAGATCGCGGCATTGACCATTCGCATTACATCGATCAGGGCATCATCACTCAATTTATACAATTGCAAAGATTTTTTAAACAAATCAAGAGAGCCATAAATAATTTCAGCTTCTTCTGGATCGGTGGGTCGCAATTGATATTGCATCATCACAGTGTAACGAGCGGGATAACGTTGGGCAAAGTTGCGGATGGTCTCTGCTCCGACGCGCAGCAAAGCTTGGGGTGCAGTAATCTCAGCAGTTTGAGTCTGACAATCCAGCAAATAATTACGCCAAATTGCCAGGGCGACAGCGCGGGTTAGCCCTGCATTGCCATCCAGGTGTTTATAAATAGCTGGTGGTTTAATGCCTAGTGCGCGGGCGACCCGGTTTACCCCCAGAGCCGATTCACCTTCCATGTCGAGGCAATTGATCGCTGCCTTGATCACATCCTGCGGCGTTAAGGAATTTTCTTTGAGTGGACGACCCATAAATAATTAGTTAACATAATTAACTAAAAGCGAATACAATTAACTTTATCAAAACTCCTGGCTGAATGCTCATGACCAACCTAACATTTGCCCCTGCCCACCAACTTGCTCAAATGATCCGCGATCACCAAGTTTCTGCGGTTGAAGTTCTTGATGCCCATCTCGCTCAAATTGCCAAACACAACTCGAAACTGAACGCGATCTGCACATTGGATGAAGACAA
>JANLSD010000358.1:0-26763 GCA_031362245.1 Acaryochloridaceae cyanobacterium OTE_25_metabat_464
CTTTATCAGTCAAGAGATTCGGGCAGCAGAAGACCCTGAGTTTGAAACGTTCTACACCAAGAACATTCTGCTCAATGAAGGTCTGAGAGCTTGGATGGCTCCTCAAGATCAGCCCCATGAACACTTCGTATTCCCTGAGGAAGTTCTGCCTCGCGGTAATGCACTGTAAAGTCTATCAACGCTTAATAAATTTAAGCTGTTAGTCATAAAATGCCTCATAGATATATCTATGGGGCATTTTATTGCAGAGATTCCACCATCCTCAGAGCATGAATTGGCTATGAACTTTAAATTGGGCTGCGCCATTTGGGCCTATAAAGGCTGGCTCGGCGATTTGTTTCCAACCGGAAGTGCGCCTTCAAAATTTTTGCCGCTTTACAGCCAGCGGTTTATGACCGTTGAGTGCAACGCCACGTTTTACGCGGTTCCCAGTGCCGACACGGTGGCACGATGGGCGCAAGAAACGCCGGAAGGGTTTGAGTTTTGCCCAAAGTTACCGCGCAGCATTACCCATGAAGGTACACTACAGCCCAAAATTGATGCGGCGATAAAGTTTGTAGAATTGATGCAGGGTTTGGGAAGTCGCCTTGGCCCTATTTTTGCTCAGCTACCGCCCAACTATGGCCCTCAATTCTTGCAAGATTTAGAAGCGTTTTTGACAGGGCTAAGTGCCTGTGGCGCATCCTTTGCACTAGAAGTTCGGCATCCTCAGTGGTTCCAGCCGACGGAGTCCTCACGGCTTAATACGCTGCTGCAAAGTCTAGGCATCGGTCGGGTGTTGCTCGATACGCGTCCGATTTATGAATGCGAAGACAACCCGCAGCTTACGTCCGAGCGCCGTAAACCCCAGCTCCCCCTTCAGCCTGTGGTTACGGCACCTTTTACCTTAATTCGCTACATTAGCCACCCTGACCAAGCCTTTAACCAGAACTTTATGAACGATTGGGTTACGCATCTCCAAGCTTGGATTGGGCAAGGGACTCGGATCTATTTCATCGTCCATTGCCCTGTAGAAGAACATTCCCCTCAAAATGCTCGGTATTTGCAGCGGCTGCTAGAAGACCATCGCTTGCCTATTGCGCCGCTACCGTGGGATCAAATTCCGGCTGAGCCGACTCAGCTTGGCTTATTTTAAGATCGCGTCGGCTAAAAACCGCATAAACTCTTAGACAACCCCAAAAATTTGGCAATTTCAGGATCATTTGCACATAGGAGAAAAGTTCCAGATAAAACAGTACTTTTGAACCTTGTAAGCGGTCTGACCAACTGCTTAAGATAACCAAATGGACTCAATAGGAGATGCTCTCATGCATGATGAGACAGCCAGTGAGACGTTGAGCACATCCTCCCGCCGATCGCTCCCGCAATTTATCAAAAAGCGACCGATTGGGGTGGTACTGGTGGGGGTTGCGCTAATTGGCACCCTCGGTTTTTTGGGTCTGCGTGCTGGGGCAAAGCCTGAACAGAGTAAAGCGGATTCTAAGCGGAAGCAGATTACACCTGTCACGGTGGCAATGGCAACGCAGAAAAGCGTGCCGATCCAAGTTCAGGCGATCGGGAATGTTCAAGCCAGCTCGACGGTTTCGGTAACGCCCCAGGCGGGCGGGCGAATTACAGGTGTCTTTTTCAAAAAAGGGCAGGATGTAGAGAAAGGGCAGCTCTTATTTACCCTCGATGATCGATCGCAGCAGGCCGCCCTTCAGCAGGCACAGGGAACGTTAGCCAAAGATTTGGCGGTGGTGAATCAAGCCAATGCCACGGTGGCGAGAGATCTCGGTCAGGTTGAGCAGGCTAAAGCTACGGTAGAGAAAGATTTAGCCTTAGTGGGGCAAGCCCAAGCAAACCTGGCGAAAGACTTAGCCCAGGCGAAGTATGTTCAGGCGACCAGCAACCGCTATGACAATCTTTATAAGCAAGGCGCAATTAGCCGAGATCAGGCGCAGCAGTATTCGGCGAACAGTCAGTCTTCTACCGCAACCAATCAGGCCAATCAACAGGCGATCGCCAATGCTGAGGCAGTGCTCAAGAGCGATCGCGTTGCGGTTAAAAATGCCGAAGCGGTGGTGGAGGGCGATCGCGCCGCAGTAGAGAATGCCGAAGCGGTGGCAAATGCCGATCGTGGGGCACTCAATAATGCCAAAGTGCTGCTGTCTTATACCAAGATTTATGCCCCCATTACTGGGCGCGTTGGCAATGTGCTGGTGACAGAAGGGAATGTCGTACAGACCAATAGCACCACGCCCCTGGTTAGCATTACCAAAACTCGCCCGATTCAGGTGGCGTTTTCGGTACCGGAAGTCAATTTGTCTGAGGTGCAGCGACGGCTCGAGAATGGAAAGCTGCGAGTAGAGGTGGGGTTTGCCAACGGCAATGGAAAAACGATTCCAGGGGTTTTGAGCTTTATTAACAACACCGTAGACAACGCCACGGGGACGGTGCAGCTCATTGGCGACTTTGATAACTTAGACGCTAAGCTCTGGCCTGGTCAATTTGTGAATGCAACCCTCACCCTCAGAACCGAAGCCAATGCCACCGTGGTGCCTGCCCAAGGGGTTCAAAATGGCCCCAATGGGCAGTTTGTCTTTGTGGCAAAAGCGGATGATACGGTACAAAATGTTCCGGTAAAGGTGAGCAGCACCTATAAGGGGTTAGCCGTTGTGCAGCAGGGGGTTAAGGTTGGCGATCGCATTGTCATTGATGGTCAAGCCAACCTTGTTACAGGCAGCAAAATCCGCATTAAAACGAGCGCCAAATCAACCCATAAAAAAGGGGATTCGTCCACCGCTTCGCCAGACAATTCACAAAACAATTCACCAGAGACTAAAGCCACAGACAATTCATCTCCATCCTCGAGCGACAAGGCAACGGGCAATCCAGCCGCTAGCGATAAGGCAACGGGCGATTCGACCGAACCGCCCAAAAAACATCGCCGTCGGCACAAACAAACGGGGGCAGATTCATGAACCTCTCAGAACTGTTTATCCGTCGCCCCATCATGACGACTTTAGTGATGGCGGCGATTCTCATTTTTGGGTTCATGAGCTATCGACTGCTGCCCATCAGCGACCTGCCCAGCGTAGACTACCCAACGCTTCAGGTGACGGCCTCGCGCCCGGGTGCCAGCCCCGAAACCATGGCGGCTTCGGTGGCGCGACCCTTAGAAAAACAGTTCTCTAGTATTGCTGGCCTAGACTCGCTCAACTCCACCAGCACCCTTGGACAAACCCAAATTACGCTTCAGTTTAGCCTTGACCGCAGTATTGACGATGCCGCTCAGGATGTAGAATCGGCGATCGCCGCCGCCTCTGGGCAAATCCCCAACGATCTCCCCAATCCGCCCACCTATAGCAAAGTCAACCCCGCCGACCAGCCCATTCTTTACCTGTATCTCAAATCCCCCACCCTGCCGCTGTCGGAGGTCAACAGCTACGGCGAAACCTATCTGGCGCAAAAGCTTTCTACCATCAGCGGGGTAGCGCAGGTGCAGGTTTACGGGGCGCAAAAGTATGCGGCTCGTATTCAGCTTGACCCTCGGCGACTTGCCAGTCGGCAAATTGGCCTAGACCAAGTGCAAACCGCCATCCAGCAGGGCAACGTCAACCTGCCGACGGGGAGCCTTTCGGGAACCTACAAAAACTTTTCGGTTCAAACGAACGGTCAGCTTCAAGACGCAGCCGCCTATCGCAGGCTCATTGTGGCCTACAAACAGGGTTCGCCCGTCTACCTAGAGCAGTTAGGCCAAGTCATCGACGGGGTCGAAAATAATCAGGTGGCAAGCTGGCTCAACGACACCCGCACCATTGTATTGAGTATTCAGCGCCAGCCTGGAACCAATACGGTGCAGGTTGTAGACACCATTAAAAAGCTCCTCCCGACTCTCCAGACCCAAATTCCCGCTTCCGTTGAAATTGGCGTACTTTACGATGCTTCGGCCTCGATTCGAGAGTCGATTGCGGACGTACAGCTAACGCTGCTGTTGACCAGTGGCCTGGTGATTCTGGTTATTTTCCTGTTTTTACGAAACTTTTCTGCCACCCTTATCCCCAGCTTGGCGCTGCCCGTTTCGCTGATTGGCACCTTTGCCGTCATGCATCAGCTCAACTACTCCCTCGATAACCTGTCGATGATGGCGCTGACGCTGTCGGTGGGGTTTGTGGTAGACGATGCGATCGTGATGCTCGAAAATATTGTGCGCCACTTAGAGATGGGCGAAAGCCCCCTAGAAGCCGCGCTTAATGGCTCAAGGGAGATCAGCTTTACGATTTTGTCCATGACGCTATCTCTGGTGGCGGTGTTTATTCCCATGCTGTTTATGGGAGAACTTCTGGGGCGGCTGTTCCATGAATTTGCAGTCACGATCGCCGTATCCATTCTCGTGTCAGGGTTTGTATCCTTGAGCCTAACCCCCATGCTGTGCAGCCGCTTTTTGCGTCCGGTCAATCATGCCCAGCAAAGTCGGCTCTATCGGGCTTCGGAGCGCGGATTTGAGGCGGTTCTAGGGCTTTATGACTGGAGCCTCAAAAAGGTTTTGAAGTACCACCGCACCACAATGATTTTATCGGCGGTGCTGCTCGTGGTGACAGTGGGGCTGTTTGCCGTCGTGCCCAAGGGATTCATCCCCAGTGAAGATACCGGAAAAATCACGGGCATTACCCAGGCGGCACAGGATGCCTCCTTTGATGCCTTAGCCCGTCATCAGCAGGCGGTGGTTGCCCTCATCCGCCAAAACCCCAACGTGGACGCGGTGAATTCTAATATTGGGGCAGGCTCCAGCGCCAGCGGCGGGGGCGCAGCGGTGCCGGGCAACTCTGGTAGCCTACTGATCCGGCTCAAGCCGAGAGCGCAGCGAAGTGCTGGCGCAGAAGAGATTATTGAAACCCTACGCCCCCAGTTGGCGGCAATCCCTGGTATTCAGGTGTTTCTGCAAAATCCGCCTGCCATTCCTATTGGTACCCAGCAAACCACAGGGCTATATCAGCTTTTGCTCCAGAGTTCCGATAGCGCACCCTTAGCGCAGTCGGTACCCCAGCTTGTGGATCGTCTTAGAGCGCTGCCCCAACTTCAGGACGTGAACAGCGATTTACAAGAAACGGCTCAAGTCACCATCGACATCAATCGCGATCAGGCCTCCGCGCGGGGCATTACCGCCCAGCAAATCGAAAATACCCTCAGAAATGCCTACGGCGGCTACCAAGTATCGACCATTTACGCCACCAGTAATCAGTACCAGGTCATTTTGGAGCTAGAGCCGCAGTATCAGCAGGACATCAACTCCCTTTCTGCGCTCTACATTAATTCCAGCAGCGGAGCGCCTGTACCGCTCAATACCTTTGCAACCCTGTCTCAAGGGGTTGGCCCCCTGATGGTGAATCACGAGGGTCGTATGAGTGCAGCAACGATTTCCTTTAACCTGTCTGCCGGAGTCTCTTTGGGCGAAGCGACTCAGATCGTTGACGATTTGGTCAAGCAAATCATTCCCGCTAGCGTCTCGACGAGCTTTAAGGGCGCAAGTCAGGTGTTTCAGAGTTCCTTACCCAGCTTGGGGATGTTACTGGCGATCGCCATCCTCGTCATCTACCTCATTCTCGGCATTTTGTACGAAGACTTTTTGCACCCCATCACCATTTTGTCCGGCCTACCCTCAGCGGGGTTTGGAGCCATTCTGACGCTGATGCTGTTCCAGGTTGAGCTGAATGTTTACTCCTTTATCGGCATTATTTTGCTGGTGGGCATCGTCAAGAAAAACGGCATCATGATGATAGATTTTGCCATTGAAGCCCAACGAAAAGACGGCAAAAGCCCAGCAGCAGCAATCTATCAAGCCTGCCTGGTGCGGTTTCGACCCATCATGATGACCACAATGGCGGCCCTCATGGGTACTTTACCCATCGCCCTGGGGCTTGGGGCTGGCTCTGAGTCGCGCCGACCGTTGGGCATTGCGGTGGTGGGTGGGCTACTGTTTTCTCAGGTTTTGACCCTGTATCTTACCCCTGTGTTTTACACCTACATTGAGGCTTGGCGGGGCAAGCTGAATCGCAGCAAACAACCTCAAAGGATTTCTGTCGGCGAGGGGCAATAAGCCCCTGTTCAAGATTGCCATGTTCAACATTAGACCTCTTATATCAATCCTAGCCCCCTCATCCCTTTCTTGTAGCCCAAAGGCTTTACCCTTCTCCCACCAGAGGAGAAGGGCTAATTCCGGCTCCCCTCGCCCGTTCTGGGAGAGGGGCTGGGGGAGAGGGTTATCTTACGCAAAATCTATTGCGCTACTGCACCCATTTCAAACCTACGGATCCATCTTCTGGGAGTTTTAGCCCATGAATCTTTCAGAACTCTTTATCCGTCGTCCGGTGATGACCACCTTGGTCATTCTTGGCATTTTATTTTTTGGGCTGTTGAGCTATACGCAGTTGCCCATTAGTGCTTTGCCCAACGTAGAGTATCCCTTCATTCAGGTATCTGCCAGCCTGCCGGGTGCCACCCCAGAAACCATGGCTTCCGCCGTTGCTGCCCCCCTAGAGCGACAGTTTACCGAAATCGCCGGACTCAACTCCTTTAACTCCACCAGTTCTACGGGCAGTACCAATATCTCCCTTCAGTTCGACTTCAGCCGGAAGGTATCGGACGCAGCAAAGGATGTACAGGCCGCAATCTCCGCCGCCGCTGGGCAACTTCCCTCCGACATGCCCAAGCCGCCCACTTATCGCAAGGTCAATCCTTCCGTCTCGCCAATTTACTACCTGTATCTGTATTCTGAAACCCAGCCCATCACAACAGTGAATGAGTATGGCGAAATTACCTTAGCTCAACCCATTTCCATGATTGATGGCGTTGCACAGGTACAAATTTACGGTCAAAAGCAGTTTGCGGTACGTGTACAGCTTGACCCACGGGAACTGGCAACACGCGGGCTTGGACTCGATCAGGTGAGAACCGCGATTCAGCGGGGGAATGTCGAACTGCCGACGGGGACGCTCTCTGGCACCGACAAGCAGTACCTGCTCAAGGCCAACGGTCAGCTTAAGAACGCCGCAGACTATCGATCGCTTATTGTGAGCTATCAAAACGGTGCAGCAGTGCGGCTCCAAGATTTGGGAGACGTGATGGATGGCAACCAAAACCCTAAGGTTTCTAACCGCTTTAGCGACAAAAAAGTAACCAACCGTCCGGCGATCGTTTTAGCCGTGCAGCCTCAGCCTGGAGCCAATACCGTCCAAATTGTAAATTCCATCAAGCAGATGATGCCCACCCTACGGGCGCAGGTGCCTCAGTCGATTGAAATGGGGGTTTTCTACGATCGCTCTCTCACGGTGCGGGCTTCGGTTGAGGATGTGAAATTTACGCTGCTGCTCTCCGTTGGGCTGGTGGTGCTGGTCATTTTCCTGTTTTTACGAGACTTTCGCGCCACCCTCATTCCCAGTTTGGCGATCCCCGTTGCCATTATTGGCACCTTTGCCGTCATGCGCGTCTGCGGATTTTCCCTCAACAATCTTTCTTTGATGGCGCTGACCCTGTCTGTCGGGTTTGTGGTAGACGATGCGATTGTTGTTTTAGAAAATATTGTGCGCCACCGAGAAATGGGTGAACCGCCCCTACAGGCTGCACTCAAAGGCTCTCAAGAAATTAGCTTCACCATTGTGTCTATGACGCTATCGCTGGTGGCGGTGTTTATTCCCATTTTGTTTATGAGCGGACTTGTGGGGCAGCTTTTTCGTGAATTTGCCATCACCATTTCCGTCACCATCCTCATCTCTGGCGTTGTCTCCCTGAGCTTTACGCCCATGCTCAGCAGCCGTTTTTTGAAAGATGCTGAACACCATCATCGGCAAAATCGTTTGTTTCAGTTAATAGAGGCGGCGTTTAATCACCTGCTACGCTTTTATGAATGGACGCTTAAACCCGTTTTAAAGTATCGGTCTATGACGCTAGTCGGGTCAGTTGTGCTGCTGCTGCTGACGATTTACCTATTTAACATTGTCCCAAAAAGCTTTATCCCCACAGAAGATACGGGTCAAATTACCGCTAACACCAAGGCTGCTCAAGATATTTCCTTTGATTCGATGCTGAAGCATCAGCAAAAAATTGTCGATATCCTGCGCAAAGATCCCAACATTGAGGCCATTAATTCGGTCGTGGGAGCCACTGGCCCTAATGCATCCGTTAATGCGGGTCGCATTGTTATACGGCTTAAGCCTCGTGAGCAGCGCACCCTTAATGCTGAGGCGATTATTCAGGCTTTAACGCCAAAGCTCCGCAAGGTGCCGGGTATTCAGGCATTTTTAAAGGCCCCCTCCGCCATCCCCATTGGGGGTCAGCAGACCAACTCTCAATATCAATTCACCCTACAAAGCTCAAATTTACAGGATCTTCGCCAATACCTGCCGATCCTGGTTAAACAGGCGATCGCACTGCCGGGTCTACGCGGGGTCGATAGCGATCTTCAGCTCAGTACGCCCCAAGTACAGGTACAGGTCGATCACGATAAGGCCGCAGTGCTGGGCATTACCGCAGCCCAAGTGCAGAAAACCCTCAGCGCCGCCTATGGATCGAGCCAGGTTTCAACCATTTATATGCCCAACAATCAGTTTTATGTGATTCAAGAACTCAAGCCGGAATTTCAGCAAGATCCAACGGCGCTCTCGCTGCTCTATGTGCAGTCTAGTGCGGGTAAGCTGGTGCCCCTGAGCGCGATCGCCACCATTACCCAAACCGTGGGGCCTTTAACCGTCAACCACCTCGGTCAGTTGCCGTCCGCCACGCTTTCTTTTGATACACTGCCTGGAACCTCCTTAAGCCAAGCCACCGAATCCCTGAAGCAGCTTGCCAGTCAAGTCTTGCCAGACACTATTTCCGTGAGCTTTCAGGGTGCAGCCCAAGTGTTTGAAAAGTCTTTTAAGGACTTAGGGATGCTGCTGGCGGTCTCTATTTTGGTGATTTACCTCGTCTTGGGCATTCTGTATGAAGACTTTATTCATCCCCTAACCATTTTGTCGGGGTTGCCCTCGGCGGGGTTTGGGGCACTGCTCACCCTGCTCATTTTTGGCGTAGATCTAAACCTATACTCTTTCATTGGTCTGATTTTACTGGTGGGCATTGTCAAGAAAAACGGCATTATGATGGTGGACTTTGCCATTGAGGCCCAGCGCAAAGACGGCAAAAATCCGGTGGATGCCATTTTTACCGCCTGCATGGTTCGGTTTCGACCCATTATGATGACGACGATGGCTGCACTGATTGGAACTTTGCCCATCGCCTTGGGGACGGGGACAGGCTCTGAGGCCAGAAAACCGCTTGGCATTGCCATTGTGGGTGGCCTAGTGTTTTCTCAAATCTTGACCCTTTATCTCACCCCCGTTTTTTACATTTATATGGAAAACCTTCGCAAGGCATTGGCTCACAGAAAGAAGCATCCTAAAAAGCAATGGATTTAGAAGCGCTAGAGTGGCTAGATCAGCTGGTTTTGCAGCAAAGAGGCGATCGCCTTTCTGAACTCCAGCGCACGCTCATCGAGCAGGTTTGGCAGGGTCTCACCTATCCTCAAATTGCAGATCGCTATGGCTGTACCGAAGGCCACGCCAAGGATGTTGGGTCAGACCTCTGGAAGCTGCTCTCGGAAGTGTTGGGCGATCGCATTACCAAGAAAAACCTGCGCGTTACTCTTTTACGTCATTTCAAGGTTCAAGATACTCAAGCCATTCAGCCTCAACTTGAGATCCTAGGGTTTGTGGGGCGGGGGGCGGCGATCGCTCAGATCAATGCGCTGAAAGCCCAAGGGCATAAAGTGATCGTGATTCAGGGGAGTGGCGGCTTAGGGAAGACCACTCTGGCACAGCATTACCTTCAGGCGCAGGGGTTTGAGGTGGTCTTAGAACTGCTGATGGCGAAAGAATCCTCAAACATTACCCCTGCCGAACGCGTGGTAGAAGAATGGCTGAAGCACGACTTTCAAGACGAAACGGGCTTAGACTTTGGCATTTCTCTAGAGCGCCTCAAGCGTCACCTACGCCAGCGTCGCGTCGGAATTTTAATCGACAATTTAGAGCCTGCCCTCGATGCCCAAGGTCAGTTTTTGGCTCATCATCGTCACTATGTTGACCTGCTGAGCGTGTTAGCCAGCCCCCAGCATCAGGGTATTACCCTTTTAACCAGCCGCGATCGCCTGTGTGAACCCTCCGTAACCGTCCAGCACTATCGCCTACCAGGGTTAGCCTTTGAAGCTTGGCAGCAGTTTTTTACCCCGAAAATGTCGGTTCATGAGCCAGCAACTCTTGAGGCGATGCACCACGCCTACGGCGGCAACGCCAAAGCTATGGGGATTTTAGCCGGAGCCATCCAAACCGAGTATGAAGGGGATATGGTGGCCTACTGGCACCATAGCCAAGATGCGCTGTTGGCCCCCACCGACCTTAAAAACCTCATTGATAGCCAGCTCCACCGCCTTCAATCCCACGATATTTACGCCTATAATCTCTTCTGCCGCTTGGGTTGCTATCGCTACCAGGATGTCCCCACTGTGCCTCTCGCGGGTGTATTGACCCTGCTGTGGGACATCCCCGAAACTCAACGGCGATCTGCTCTCGTTGCCCTTCAGAACCGATCTTTGATTGAGTCTCATAAGGGTACGTATTACCTGCACCCAGCGTTGCGGGAAGCGGCGATAGCTACGCACCAAGAGTCCGCCCGTCTCCACTCCAGCCCCGACTGGATTTTAGCCCACACCCAAGCTGCCACATTCTGGCGAGATCAGGTGGCAGCGATCCAAACCACACAGGATGCTCTGAGTGCCCTAGAGGCTTACTATCACTATCTTGCCATTGAAGATTATGGCAAAGCGGGGCGGGTCATTCTCAAAAGCCGCCTCAACCAATGGAACCAGCACCTTCCTCTAGGGAGTACCCTCTACCGGATGGGTCTCCTTCAGCCTTTACTCAACGCAATTCCCGCAATCCTTGATCGACTTCCCAACGACCACACCCTCAGCGAACTCCACAACATTCTGGGGGACGTTTTTTGGATTACAGGACGCGTCCATGACGCAATCCAATCCCAAGAAAAGGCTATTCAGCTTTCAGTCCAGGCGCTCGCCCAGTATCCAGAAACCCCAGAGCATGCCAAGGCGCGGTACTACTACACTATGGTCGGAATCGATTCCCGTCTAAGTATTGGTCTCTATTGCCTTGACCTCTGGGAGTTAGAACAAGCTGCCCACTGCTTTGAGCAGGTGATGGTGCAAGTCCACGGTACAGTGCACGAGCGCTGGGCCGAGAAAGCCGCAGTCTGTTTGGCCTTGGCTCAGTCTCAACTGGGCCACTCCATGACGGCTCATCAAAAAGCAGATGCCATTTACCAAACCCTCTTTTTTGAACACCCCCTCGAAAATCGGGGGAGTTCGGCCTACTTTATTCAACTGCTGGGCCAAACCTATGTAAACCTAGGACGATTTGATATTGCAAAAGACTTATTTGAAAAGGCGCTGTCTTTTTCAAAATCTAGTCACTACACCCAAGTACAGGGCAAAACCTTGACGGGACTTGCCATCATGCAGCGGCAGCAAGGGGACTTTGGGGCGGCGATCGCCTCGCTCCACCTCGCCATTCAACGTCTCGAAAACCTAGGTGCTAAGTGCG
This sequence comes from Acaryochloridaceae cyanobacterium OTE_25_metabat_464, assembly GCA_031362245.1. Classification (GTDB taxonomy): domain Bacteria; phylum Cyanobacteriota; class Cyanobacteriia; order Thermosynechococcales; family Thermosynechococcaceae; genus JAAURS01. Next base: position 11,628 of record JANLSD010000358.1, read on the forward strand.
ACCTTGCCGAAGCTCACTATCAGCTCGGTGTGACCTATCAATCTTCTGGAAATCCTGAAAGTGAGGAAGCGTTGAAACGGGCGATCGCCCTGTTTGAATCCATTAGCGCCCCAAGACAGGTTGAGAAAGTCAGAGCAAAGTTATAGTCCTTCAGAGAAAATCACAGGGTTGTCGAAGCGCCTGAATCAAAAGCTTTTGATAGTCTCTCCCTCCCAGGGTATAGGCCCCAAAGCGCTTTAGATGGGGATTCATGAGTTGAGCATCAAACATGAGGTAGCCCCGCGATCGCAGATGTTCTACCAGCTTCACCATCGCGACCTTAGAGCCATCCGGCACCGTATAGAACATGGATTCACCAATAAACATGCCATCAATGCTCAGTCCCAAAATGCCACCCGCCAGTTGACCTTCGTGCCAGGTTTCAAAACTGTGCGCCCAGCCTGCTTGATGGAGCGCCCCGTAAATATGCTTGAGTTCTTCAGAAATCCAGGTGGTTTCGCGGTTGGCACAGCCCTCCACCACACCCCAAAAGTCTTTGTTAATGGCAACCTCAAACCAGTTTTGGTTGAGAGGCCGACGGAGTGATCGCGGCACATGGAAGCGCTCATCTAGTGGAATAAGCGTGCGTTCTTTACTGGTATACCAGGCCAAATCAGACTCATCATCTTCCGCCATCAAAAAATAGCCCTGACGGTAGCCATCAATAATGGCTTCCACATCAATCCACATACCGTCAATCCTTTGGCATGATGAGAAGGGAATGTACTGCCCCTACGATGACACCAACCCAGCCGAATGACAAATTTTCTGGCAAATCTTCCAGCACTTGGACTGAAATTGTGCGTCTTTTGCGCTGGAATAAGCCTGAAGGTCGCCTTATCTTAATGATTCCTGCCCTATGGGCCGTGATATTGGCCAGTGCCGGAAAGCCGCCTGCCGTCCTTGTTTTAGTCATTATTGCAGGCACTATTGCCACCAGTGCCGCAGGCTGTGTCGTTAATGACCTTTGGGATCACAACATTGACCCTCAGGTTGAACGAACCCGAACCCGCCCGCTTGCTGCCCGTACCTTAACCCTACAAGTGGGCGCAATTGTGGCCTTTGTCGGGTTTCTCTGCGCCTTTGGTCTTTCTCTGTTTTTAAACCCCTTAAGCTTTTGGCTTTGTGTCGCAGCAGTCCCCGTCATTGTTTTATATCCCGGCACTAAGCGCGTCTTTCCGGTACCGCAGTTGGTACTCTCGATTGCCTGGGGCTTTGCGGTACTCATTAGCTGGAGCGCGGTAATGGGCAACCTCCCCCAAGGTGCTTGGCTGCTATGGGGTGCAACGGTCTGTTGGACGCTTGGCTTTGACACCATCTATGCCATGCCCGATCGCCCCGATGACAAACGATTGGGGGTCAATTCCAGCGCATTATTTTTTGGGCGGCATGTAGTGGGGGCGATCGCCGTTTTCTTAGTCAGCACTGTCGCGTTGCTTGCGACGCTGGGTTCAGCGCTAAACCTGCACTGGGGTTATTGGCTCACCCTTGGCGTCAGTGCGCTGCTTTGGGGGCGAGAGATCCTCATTTTGCGACGCTCTTCACAGCTCCCCGCCGGAATCTATGGAAAGCTCTTTCGTGAAAATGTTTGGATTGGCTTTATTTTACTGACAGGTATGATTTTGGGCTATCGCCTATAAGTTGAATCCAATCCACGATTGAATGAATCCATTGGGGCGATCGCTTTTATTTGTATTGCTTTAAGCAGTTTTTATCTAGATTGCTTTAAGCAATACAGTATTTTGTTATCCGGCTTTGTAAGGTGCAAAGAGTTAAAAGCCGAGGCTGTGAAGACTTCTATGCGGACTCTTGGTGCGAAGCTATCGCTCAACCAACTGAGCATTAAATCTAAACTGATTGTCATGCTGTTAGGGGTCAGTAGCTTTTCGATTTTAGTAACCGCCTATTTGGGCTATCAAAGCGGGCAGGCCAACCTCACCAGTCGGGTGTTTAGCCAGCTCACCAGCCTCCGCGCTTCTAAGGCATACCAGATCGAGTCTTACTTTAAAAATATTCATCACCACACTGAAACCCTCAGTGAAAATCCGGCGGTGGTGGCTGCTATGCAGGAATTCACCTCCGCCTATGGTAAGCTCGAAGCCGCCAAAATTCCGCCTGAGTCCGATCGCACGCTGGCGGGCTACTATCAACAGGAATTTCTCAAGCGTCTGGCAAAGGCAGAAGATGGATCTCCAGTGTTGGAGTCCTATCTCCCCACTGCCACCGCCGCCCGATACTTGCAGTACCAGTACATTGCCAACAATCCAAACCCTGTGGGCAAAAAGCATCTCTTGGATGCGGCGACGGACGGCAGCGCCTACAGTGGGGTACATCGGCGCTATCACCCCATTTTTCGCAAAATTATTGAGAAATTTGGCTACTACGATATGTTCCTGATTAATCCCCAGGGGACGGTCGTGTATACGGTCTTTAAGGAGACGGATTTTACCACCAACTATGGCACCGGAGCCTATAAAACCAGCAATTTGGCTCGCCTGACGGCTCAGGTTCAGCAGTCTAAAGGCAAAGACTATTCCCAAATTATCGATTTTGAAGGGTATGGCCCGTCCTACGGTGCGCCTGCGGCCTTTATTGCGGCACCCATCTTTAATAAATCCAAACTGATTGGCGTGCTTGCGTTTCAGCTTCCCGTGGATGAAATCAACAATGTGATGACGGGCAACCGCAAGTGGGAAGGGGACGGCCTGGGCAAAACGGGGGAAACCTACCTGGTGGGGCGAGATTATTTAATGCGTTCGGTGTCGCGGTTTTTAGAACAAGACCCCAAGGGCTATATTGAAGCGCTAAAAGCCGTGGGCGTAAATGAAGCGACGGTGAAGCGCATCGGACAGTACAAAACTTCGATTCTTCAGCAAAAGGTACAGACCAAGGGAACTGCCGCAGCCTTGATGGGGCAACAGGGCACCCAAATTTTGAAGGACTATCGGGGCATTCCGGTGTTGAGTTCCTACGCGCCCCTCAAGATTGAGGGCTTGGACTGGGTGGTTCTGTCAGAGATTGATCTTTCAGAAGCCTATGAGCCGATCTATTCCTTCACGCGGCAGGTGCTGATTTCAGCCACACTGCTGATGCTGCTGCTTACGGTAGTGGCAATGCTGCTGGCCTATCTGTTTGTAAAGCCCATCCAACACCTGATTGATAGCGCCCGAAAAGTGCAGGCAGGCGAGATGGATGCGATCGCCCCCCTCAACCCCCAAGACGAGTTTGGCGAATTGGCGCAGTCTTTCAACGGAATGCTCCATAGTCTCCATGTCCAGACTGCCCTAGTGGAAGAGAAAAACTGCGAAAACGAACGGCTATTGCTGAGCTTTTTCCCGACGGCGATCGCCAAACGCCTGAAGCAGGGCGAGACAGACATTGCCGAAGATATCTCCAACGTCGCGGTCATCTTTGCCGACCTCACGGGCTTTTCAAAACTCTCCGAATCCATGACCGCCCCTGAAATTATCCATCTCTTAAATGATGTCTTTTCCGCTTTTGATGAAGCGGCGGATCGCTTTGGCATGGAAAAAATTAAAACCGTTGGGGACAGCTATATGGCGATTTGCGGGCTATCGGTTCCCTACCTCGACCATGACAAACGGGCTATCGGGTTTGGTCTAGAGCTACAGACTGCCCTGCGACGCTTCAATAGTGAACGCGGACTTCAGCTCAATCTTCAGGTAGGGATTAATGCCGGAGATGTGGTGGCGGGCATTGTGGGCCGCCATAAACTGATTTACGACGTATGGGGCGACACCATCAACATTGCCAGCCATTTGAGAGACACCTGCCCCGCCGGAGATATTTTGGTTTCTGAGACCGTCTATAAGCGCCTCAGAGATCTCTACGATTTTGAAGCTTGGGTGAATGGGGAACGCAACGGCACAGAACCCATCCCCGCATGGCGCTTCAAAAAAGCTCAGTCCGCTAGCGCAAAGGTACCCAACCGATGAACGCCGACACACTTCAGCACCTTTTAGTGTGGGCGATCGCCCTCATCCTCAGCTTTCCCATTCTGATCATTTTGCTGGGGGAAATCATCCATCGCCAGAAGCTTCAGGGTCGGCCCATTGCCGCCACGCTGCGGGTGGTGCGGAATATTTTGCTGCCCATCCTTGTCTTTTTGCTGTTTATGCTCTACGTGCTAAAACTGCACCCAGACAATCAGGTGGTAAAGAGCGTCCAAACCTTGCTGTGGATTGTGGTCATTCACGCCTCGCTGTCCTTGGTTAACGTGGTGGTCTTTGAGCAGGCTGGAGCCGATACCTGGCGGGCCAAAATGCCCAAGCTGCTGATCGACCTAGCGCGGCTGTTTTTGATTTTGCTGGGTTCGGCGATCGTGTTAGCGACGGTCTGGCACGCAGACTTGGCAGGGTTAGCTACGGCCTTAGGCGTTAGCTCCATCGTGATTGGGTTGGCCCTCCAAGACACCCTAGGCAGCGTCACCTCAGGGATTGCCCTGCTCTTTGAGCGTCCCTTTAACGTCGGTGATTGGCTGCGGGTGGGGGAATTGACAGGCCAGGTGATTGATATCAACTGGCGATCGGTGCGGCTGCAAACCTTTGATCGCGAGATGGTGATTATTCCCCATAAGGTGATTGGCGGCGAAATTATCCGTAACTTCAGCCGTCCCCTCAAGCTCCATGCCGAGCGGGTCAAAGTAGGCTTTTCCTACAATGACCCGCCCAACCTTGCACGCCAAGTCCTGAAAAGTACGGCTCTGGCAACCCAGGGCATTCTGGTCAATCCAGAGCCAGAAATCTTCACTCTCTCCTACGATGACTCTTCCATTTCCTACGAGGTGAAGTTTTTTGTAGAAGATTTTGCCGCCATTGAAGATATTCGCAGTCGGTTTATGAGCCGAGTTTGGTACGCCGCCCAACGCAATAACCTCAGCATTCCCTTTCCCATCCGCACCCTCTATCATTTCCACGGCCCCACCGCCCAGTCCGGCAGTACAAACAAAAAGTTTACCGAGAGCCTCCAGTCTTTGCCTGCCTTTGTCCCCTTTGACCGAGAGAACGGCGAGCACCCCCAAAACGGCACCGAAGGCGTCACCCTCCAGCACTTTGCCCTAGGAGAAAAGGTGATTCGTCAGGGCTACCCTAGTAATTCGCTCTATATTATTGTGTCGGGTCATGCGGCCTTATCAATGGTGGATAGCGCCGGAATTGAGCATCAGGTGCTCTCTCTCAGCGCGGGCGAGTTTTTTGGCGAGATGGTTTTATTTTCGGGCGAACCCAGCCCCATCTCGATTACGGCAATTAATGACCTAGAAGTGATGATGATTTCTGGCGATGAGGTCAACCAGATGATTGCACGTCAGCCCAGCTTTGCACGAGAGATTGGACAAATCTTAGAAGTGCGCCGTCGGGTGATCGCCAGCGCTTCTAGAGCAGTGACGCACCAAGAGCCTGCCTCTGTCCAGAAGCCTGCCACGCTCCGCTGAGCATTCCTACATAGTGCATTCCTAATTAATCTAGTTGCTCAAGGGCCTAGCGATTCACTACACTAGTTAAGCCCTTAGTGCCGTTAGGTTGAGTTTTCTGTAATGTCTGAACAAGAGTCTGCACCCAAAAAAGTAATTCCTAAGCCCATCAAAGCCGCAGACTTGCCGCCAAAGTCCGCCGATGCTCCTTCGCAGGACAGAGAAAAGCGAGGAGGAGATAGCCGAGGGGGAGACAATCGAGGCCGAGGCGGACGTAAGGGTCGAGAAGAGAAAGAAGAGGCTCCCCGTGTGAGTGCGGCACTGCAAAGAGGGCCAAAGTACACTCCCCCTAAGCCAGCCCCAGAACCCGTCGTAGAAGAAGAAGTTGAAACGCCCGAAGCAGAAGCAGCAGAAGGTGAAGCATCAGCAGACGTACCCGCAGACGCAGAATAGCCAGCCATTCCTCAGGGGCGCAAGGCTTTGCGCCCTTCCGATGCTATAAATCCACATTTGTCCGGCGTTCGGCGATGGCAACAGTCAATAGAGCCGTCACCTTGAATCCTGCTTGCTGAAGGGTTTCTGTGGCAGATTTTAGCGTTGCACCCGTTGTAAAAATATCGTCCACTAGCACCAGATTTTTTTGTTTTGAAGATTGCCTTAAATCTGGCCCAATTTCAAAAACATTGCTCAAATTTTGATAACGCTCTCGCCGCGAAAGCCCAAACTGAGCCGTCGTGGATTGGGTTCGGGTCAGTCCATTGGCGCGTAACGGCATCCCTGTAACCTGGCAAAAACTGCGAGCAATCAGTTCAGCTTGGTTGTAGCCGCGCTGTCGTTGGCGATCGCCATGCAATGGAATCGGCACCGCCAACAAACGACGATCCAGTGGCCCTACATTTAACCAAAGCTCCCCCAGCCATTGTCCTAAGGGTTCTGCTATCAGAGGACGGTGATTGTACTTGAGCTGCGCGAGACTTTGCTTCAGAGTGCTTTCATAGCGTCCCCAACCATACAGCGGCGGCAGTTCCGCAACTTGTAGCGCAACGGCTGGATGGTGACAAGCTTGCAGGCGACGATCGCAGTCTTGGCAGAAAATAGGACGGGCAGGGCGATCGCACAACACGCACGGGGACTGAAGGACAAAACGTAGGCGTTGCCGTAATCCATCCGTCCAGGTAGACCATCGTGGTTGTTGTGGGTTCAAAGGTGGTCATGTTCCATAATAGAAACTGAACTCAATCGGCATGTCCCCGATGGATGGATGCAGACCCGATGGCAGCAGATTGATTGGCCTAGGGAAATCCTACAGGATTTTCCAGAATTAGACCTGAACCGGTCACTGTCCGAGGCTGCTCAAGTCCAGGCGATCGCCCAAGCTGAAGGCAGCCTGCCATAAAGTTGAGCGAAAAGCCCTAAATCTTGAGATAATAGAGCCAATCTATCGCCCAATAGAACGCGATCGCCCTAGCGCAGCCACCCATTAAGACTCTATGCAGACCTACCATTACCTCCTTGCCAGCCAAAAATTCCTCATCGAAGAAGAACCCCTCCACGAAGTCTTTGATGAGCGTCATCGTAACTATAAAGAACAGAATAAAGAAGTCGATTTTTGGCTTGTGAAGCAGCCTGCGTTTCTGGATACGCCGGAATTTGCTCAGGTCAAGGCATCTTGCCCTCAGCCCTGTGCGGCCATTATTTCTTCCAATCTCCAGTTTATTCAGTGGCTGAAGCTGCGCCTAGAGCATGTGTTGATTGGCTCTTTTACTGCACCTTCAGAGACCATTCCTGATGCGATCGCATCGGCAAGCATAGGTTCTTAACCCAGGTTTCACCCTTGTCCAACAACCTCCGCGAAGCCCACGGTACTCCAATCCAGAAAAGCCATGAGCACGCCCCTAGATACCCCATGGAAGCAGATTCTTGAATGTTACTTCCCCCAGTTCATGGCCTTCTTTTTTCCCGCAGCCTATAGCGAAATCGACTGGAGTAAAGGATTTGACTTTCTGGACAGCGAACTCCAGCAGGTGACTCGGGAGGCAGAGACAGGGAAGCGGATCGTTGATAAATTAGTCAAAGTGTACCTGCGGAACGGTCAGGAAAACTGGCTCTTGATCCATATCGAAATCCAAAACCAGAAGGAGGAGGAATTCAGCGAGCGGGTTTACATTTACTCAAGCAGACTGTTTGACAAATTTCGGCGATCGGTAGCCAGCTTTGCGGTTTTAGGAGACACTGATCGCCATTGGAGACCCCAGTCCCTCCACCAAGAAGCTCTAGGGTCTCACCACGACTTCTCATTCCAGATTTCAAAATTGTTAGACTATCAACAGCGGCAAGAGGAGCTAGAATCCAGCGACAACCCTTTCGCCATCGTCGTACAGGCCCACCTAGCGGCACAGGCCACCAAAAGCAAAGCCAGTCAGCAGCGCCGCATGAAACGTAAGTACAGTCTAACGACGATGCTTTACGAACGAGGATGGACTGAGCAGGAGATCATCGACCTCTACCGCTTCATTGACTGGGTGCTAACCCTGCCTCCAGAGCTATAAGAAGCGTTCAGACAGGACCTGGAAACTTACGAACGAGAAAAAAACATGCCGTACATTTCTGCGATCGAAAGAATGGGTGAAGCCAGGGGCGAAGCCAAAGGCAAAGTCGAAGGCAAGGTCGAAGGCAAGGTCGAAGGCAAGGTTGAGCTGATTAGCCTTCTGCTAGCGCAACAAGTGGATGCAATTTCTGCCGAAACCACCGAGAAACTTAAAAAACTCCCGATCGAGCAGTTGGATCAGCTCGCTTTAGATTTGAGAGGGTTTACAAGTATCAGCGATCTGACTAACTGGCTCAGGCAAAAGAATTTATCTAGCACCTAGACCCAGAGCGCTTTCTGAATTTGAAATTCCTGCTAGGTCAAGGCTTGTATACCCCAACGCAATAGTTTTTTCCCTGTTTAGTCCCGCCCTCGCTACACTCAAGGCATAAACCGTGAATCCTTGACGGGCATTGGAGCATCTGCAATGTTATCAGGCTTAACCCAAACTGGCCCTCGCCAGCGAGAAATTGCTGAAGTTGTGCTTCGCAACGGCTGGGGCTACATGCGCCGTCTGCTCATGGGGCGACAGTCCGACGAGCCAGAGTTTCCCACTCCAGCCGTGCTGCGCAAGATCTTGATTGAGCTTGGCCCAGTCTACGTCAAGCTGGGGCAACTCTTAAGCACCCGTCCTGACTTATTGCCCAGTGCCTACATCGATGCGCTCTCTACCCTTCAAAGCAACGTTCCTGCCGTCCCTTGGTCAGTGGTAGAACCTGTGTTGCGGCAGTCTTTACGACAGCCTCTAGAGCAAGTGTTTACGCAGGTACAGCCGATCGCGATCGCCGCTGGTTCCATTGCCCAAGTCCATCGTGCCACCCTTATTAACGGTCAAGAAGTTGCCCTTAAAATCCAGCGTCCCGGCATTTCGGACGTGGTGGAGCAAGACATTCAGCTCATTTTATTTTTGGCAGGACTTGCCGCCAAAACAGAACTGGGCAAAGAATACGCCATCCAAACCCTCGCCGCCGAGTTTTGTGATGCCCTCAAAGACGAACTCAACTTCCGGCGCGAAGCAGGCTTTACGGATGAACTCCGGCGCAACCTTGCCAAAAGCCGCTGGTTTGATCCCTCTAAAATGCTCATCCCGGCTATTAATTGGGAGATTACCTCCGAAAACCTATTGGTGATGGAGTGGCTAGAAGGTGGCCCTATACTAGAGGCGCGTCTAGAGGAGACAGGGTTAGGGAATGAGCCGCAAGGGGAACGGCGATCGCTCATGACCATGCTGTTTCGCGCTTTTGCCCAGCAAATCTACGTCGATGGCTTTTTCCACGCTGACCCGCACCCTGGCAACATTTTTTACCTCGGGGAAGGACGACTGGCACTTTTAGACTGCGGTATGGTAGGGCGGCTAGATCCTAATACTCAGCGATTGTTGACGGAAATGTTGCTGGCGATTGTTGAAATGGATGCCCGTCGCTGTGCTCAGCTCACCCTAGAACTGGCAGAATCCACCCAGCCCGCCAATATTCCAAATCTGGAGCAAGACTATGAGCGACTTTTGCGGAAATACTACAACCGCGATCTTGCCGCCATCAACTTTAGCGAAGTGTTCTACGAAATTTTGCAGGTTGCTCGAAACAACAAAATCCGTTTGCCCAGTTCTCTAGGGCTATACGCCAAAACCCTCGCCAACCTCGAAGGTGTCACCCGTGCCTTTGACCCCGACATCAACCTATTTGAAGAAATCAAACCCCTTATGACGGATCTGTTTCAAAAGCAGCTTGTCGGTGAAGCTCCCTTCCAGGCCATGCTTCGTGCCGCCCTAGATCTAAAGAATTTATCCTTACAATCCCCGCGTCAAATGGAACTCATCCTAGAGCGTGTTACTTCGGAAAACCTAACCTGGCGGGTTTCAATCCCAGAAATAGATGGTGTGCGTCGTACCCTAGATGCTTCTGCCAATCGGCTTTCGTTCAGTATTGTGGTGGGTGCCCTAATTATGGGCGCTGCCACCATCACCGCTCAAACCCAGGAAAGTCGATTTATCTGGGTCAGTGACTCTCTTTTTGTTGCTGCTAGTGTGCTGGGACTCTGGTTGGTGGTTAGTATTCTGCGATCGGGGCAGTTGAAGTAGGTGTCGTCTCTCAGGGCAGTTTCCAGATTTTGACGAGTTTGTCTGAATAACGATAGAAGGCAAACGCTTTACCATCGGGCCGCAGGGCAAAGGTGATGATTCCTGGCAACTTGTGTTTCACTGTTTTGAGGGATTTGCCCGTTTTGACATCCCAAAGATCCAGTCGATCTTCAGCAGCCGTCACAACACCACTGGAAGAAAATATCATCCTTCGTACAGCGCTTGCCTTGGGAATGGTGCGCAGCAGTTTTCCCTGATTGAGGTCCCACAGAAACAGTGTGTTGCCAGCCGCCGTGGCCATTTGTTGGTTGTCCGCTGCGATCGCCATCGACGTAATACCGGCCTTTCCGTTCTCATTGAAAGACTTCAGCTTTTTGCCCGCTTTGATATCCCATACTTCAATCCGGTTATCAAAGAGGCCAGGAGACAATACCAATGTGCGGCTATCTTGGCTCAGTTTGAGCCTTGCCCTTTGCCCCCCAAGGCTCAAACTGAGCCGGAATGGTAAAATGCAGTTTGTAAGCTTTAAGATCCCAGACCTTCAGCCCATAGGGCTTTTTGTTGTCAACTCCCACCAATTGTTGTCCATCTGCCGTGGGATAGACATCCTGTCCGCCATCCAATCGCTGAAGAATTTCCCCCGTCTTAAGGTTCCGCACCTGAACTTCCTGAGGCGCTACGGTAAAGACCTGTTCCCCATTGGCAGAGAATGAAACGGTTTCAGTTATGGTGTTTAGGGTATTCCCTTGCTCCGTAAACGCTTTGATCTGTTGTGCTTCCGTTGGGCCGTTAGCTTTGTCCCCAACGATATCCCCAACCCTGCGCCCAACAGGATGCCCAGCGGTGCAAGCACGATAAACATCAACATGTACCACAGCCCACTGTAGGGACCACCCACCAACGATGAGGGATTAGCCTCAATGGGCAAAAACCCGATGAGCATCATGCCCACAAATGTTCCAAACATTGTGGGCATGATGAGATTGGGGGCAGGACGGGAACGGCTTTTTTTACGGGCGATCGCCGTTGCCACCCATCCAATTAAACTACCCAGCACCAGAGCGATGAAAAAACTCGCCAGAGAGCTGGTGAAAAGCTTGGGTAAAACCGTCTTTAACAGAAAATCAAAATTAATGAAATCCATGTTTAAGAGATCGACAGCGATGCCCTATCATCCCTCAAAACGCGAATATTTAATCCTTGACTCTAAGCGCTCTCTTTTTCTGCCACCTTTAGCGCCGGAGGGACAGGCATCCCAAAAGCTTCCCCTAACGCTTTAGGGGGGGCTTGACGCGACTCAGCACGTAAGTACTCGCCCGTCAAAATGGGCGGAACCACTTTCATCGTGTGGGTGGTGCTGTAATAGCGATGGGTTTGGCGCATCTTGCCGCGCTCCCGCATATCTTCATCGGAGATTTTTTTGCGCAGCTTAATCACCGCATCCATGATGGCTTCAGGTCGTGGGGGACATCCAGGCAAATACACATCCACCGGAATTAGCTTATCTACGCCGCGTACTGCTGTGGGGGAGTCACTGCTGAACATGCCACCTGTAATGGTACAGGCACCCATTGCAATCACGTACTTGGGGTCTGGCATTTGCTCATACAGGCGCACCAAGGCCGGAGCCATCTTCATGGTGACGGTGCCAGCGGTAATCAGCAGGTCAGCTTGACGGGGGCTAGAGCGAGGCACCAAGCCAAAGCGGTCAAAGTCAAACCTTGAGCCAATCATGGCAGCCACTTCAATAAAGCAGCAGGCCGTTCCGTACAGGAGCGGCCACAGACTAGACAACCGTGCCCAGTCGTAAAGGTCATTAATAGAGGAAAGAATGACGCTTTCCGCCAGTTCTTGGGGCACTTCCGGCTTGGAAATGGGGTAAATAATTTGACCTTCGGACTTGACGGGGGTGTTCATAAGTAGATCGCCTGTGAAGAATCGGCAGTGCGGAACAGAAAATGGACAGTATTCAGCTAGTGGGCTTTGATATCTTTAGGGATTTCTTTTACAGTTTAATGGTGTCTTCAGCAAATGTGCGAAGCCACAAAGTCGTTCTTCTAAGCGGGAACTGACTTCTGATCCAGTAGTTAAAGTATCTCCTGAGTCATCCGCATTGAGATTCTACTCCTGATGGATATAAGAATATTTTACGCCACCCTGACCCAAAGCTTCGTGGTGGAAATCAATTCCGAACACCGTCGTATTTTGGATGACTGGCAGTAACCCAAAATTATTGATATCCTACGAGCAAAGTCCGAAGCCAATCTCGTCGCTACCCGCTCACCCCTTTCGACATACTCACCCATGCGTTCTGCCGAATGGACTAAAGCTTCTCAAGACTACTTTTTTCAAGAAATCCGCCGACTTCAGGTTTATCTCCAACAACGGCAAGAGGGTAAAACTGCGCCCCTAGAGCATCCCCCACAGGAGCAGATGAACGAACCCTTCGTTGCGCTAGAGCAGCTTGCTATTACCTTTAAGCTAGAACCCTTTGAACGAACTTTAATCCTGTTCTGTGCCGCTTGGAGCATTACCTCCTACATCAAACAACAATGCGAGGAGATTGTTCAACGGCCCATTCCCTCCCCCACAAGAGACATTGCTCTCGCTCTTTTTGACTATGGACACAGTAACTTCGACCCCAGATTCCCTCTCTTCGATTGGCATCTGATTCATGAAGATTCAGGGAATCTCTACGACAGAACCCTCTCCATTGATAATTGGGTGCTTCAATACATCCTCGGCTTTAACGCCCCCACGCTCCAATTCAACCCCAGTCAACTCCCTGAAGCCTTCCCTTACAACGACGATATTCTTGCGCCTTCGCAATCAACACTCCTCTATCAGCTCCTCAAACTTTGGGAGGAGTCCAATTCCAGCCTCATCACTCAACTCATTAGTGATGACATCCACGCTTCAAAACTCATCGCAGCAACGGCTTTTTATAAATCTGACTATCAACCGTTTCAGTTATCGACAGACGACTTGACCTTTGAGCCAAAATTTATTGAGGGCTGGATGACCCACTGGCATCGCCTTGCCAGCCTCGAAAACTACGCGCTCATTCTCGACTGCGGCGACCCATCCACCCTCAACCCCACGGCAAGACAGCTCATTGCCCAACTCATCAAAACCACGACCACACCACTCTTGATTACCGCCACTGAGCGTATCCCCAAAACCACCAATCTCCTCACCCTAGAGCTGCAACCGCTAAGTGCCACTGACCAAAAGGAACTTTGGGCCTACCATCTTGAAGAAATCTCCGAACCGCTCGAAACCCAAATCGGCGCTCTGGTGGTGCAGTTTAACCTCACAGCCCATCAAATTCAGGCGGTTGCAACTCAAGCAATTACCTTGGCCAGAACTGAAGACCCAGCCCTCAGTCTCGAAACCCTCACTCCAACCCTATGGAAAGTTTGTCAAACTCAGGCGCGCTCTAGCCTCGAAGGCTTGGTGGAACGCATTGAACCCAAGACCACTTGGAATGAGCTGATTCTGCCCCCAGAACCAAATCAAATTCTCCATCAAATCATTGCCACCATTCGCCAGCGTGCCAAAGTGTATGAAGAATGGAAAATGGGCGGGGAATCCCGACGCGGCATGGGCATTACCAGTTTGTTCTATGGACCCAGCGGAACCGGGAAAACCACGGCAGCCGAAATCATTGCCCATGACCTGAATCTTGACCTGTATCGGGTTGACCTTTCCCAGGTCAGCAGTAAATACATTGGCGAAACCGAGAAAAATCTAAAAAAGGTCTTTGCTGCTGCGGAAAGCTCTGGCGCTGTGCTGTTGTTTGATGAGGCAGATTCAATTATTGGCAAGCGTTCTGAGGTCAAGGATGCAAGAGATCGCTATGCCAACCAAGAAGTGGGCTATTTGCTCCAGGCAATGGAGAATTATTCGGGGCTGGCTATTTTGACGACGAACCTACCCAATTCGTTGGATACAGCGTTTATGCGACGGATTCGGTTCAGTATTCGATTTGAATTCCCAACCTCTGAAGAACGCGCTCAAATCTGGCAGCGGAATTTTCCAGAAACGGTGCCGACGCTCAATCTTTCCTATCAGCGATTAGCGCAGTTGAATGTGTCGGGGGCGAGTATCCGTAATATTGCGATGGGGGGTGCGTTTATTGCGGCCCAGGATGAGCAGCCCATTCAGATGAAGCATATTCTGCAAGCGGCGCGGGCTGAAATGCAAAAGGTGGGGCGTGCAATTACAGATCAGGAAATTCGTGGGTGGGGATGATGGCGATCGTTTTCAGAGTTCTATATTTCTAAAATAACGGTACCCCAAAACTCTATTTCTTATGGGGATCCACCGACATCTGGAACTGAAGTTGCAGAATATCTGCTGGTTCATTCGTCTTGAGGTTCCATTCTTGATGGATATGGGAGTATTTTACGCCACCTCTTCCCAAGGCTTCAGTGAGTAGATGACCTAGCTGTTGGGTTTCTTCATCCTCACATTGGATCATCATTTCCAGCGATCGCCCCAGATAGGCCGCAGTCCCCTCCGCCGCAATCTGTCCATTTTCCAACGCGATTGTTTTTAGGGGTTGATTTCCGATTGTTGCGGCAATGATGAGCCACTGCGGTGGGTGATTGCGGAGCATTCCATGAATACACCAGATTTGCGCAAATGGATTTGGGGTGAGGGTTGTTTTGTCCGCACAACACCACCATCGTTCAATACGGGGCAAGCGGTCAGACCCGCTTCTGATAAACATGGGGCTTTTAGGATAAAGCTTCTGGGTGACGGTGTACGCTACAAAAATATCTTGCTCTATGGGACTGGGATGATGTTTTCGGTATGTGCTGTATTTCTCGGAGCCTTCCGGTTCGATGAGCTTCAGTAAAGGTTTGCCGTCTTTGTGACTTAGATATCGAGCTGGGAAATCGGGGTTGAGATTGGATTCAGTAAGCAGATATTGACCATTCTCGGCTTGACTGACAACCAATATGGGGTTGTTTTTGGGGATGGGATGCAGGAT
>JANLSD010000388.1:0-5336 GCA_031362245.1 Acaryochloridaceae cyanobacterium OTE_25_metabat_464
ACTACGACAACATTGCCACCGCTGTCTTCTCCTATCCTGAGGCAGCCACCGTAGGGCTAACCGAAGAAGAAGCCCGCGCCCAGTATGGCGACGATGCCATCAAGGTCTATCGCAGCAAGTTCCGGCCTATGTACTATGTGCTGCCAGGGAAAGAAGAAAAGACCCTGATGAAGCTGGTGGTGCAGATTGAAACTGATCGCGTGTTGGGTGCTCACATGGTGGGCGATTACGCAGGCGAGATTATTCAAGGCGTGGCGATCGCCCTTAAGATGGGAGCCACCAAAGCCCAGTTTGATGCCACCGTCGGTATTCACCCCAGCTCCGCTGAGGAATTTGTCACCATGCGCTGAGGCTGATCGTTTGAGAAGGCTGGTAATGTTAGAGAATGGCAAAACTTACGCTCTCTCGGCTTGAAAGCCTTCTCTACAGTGCTTGTAACGATCTTCGCGGCAGTATGGATGCCAGCGAATACAAAGAATACATTTTTGGCATGCTGTTTCTCAAGCGTGCCAATGATTTATTTGATCAGCGACAGGCGGAGCTAAGGGTAGAGCTGACCGTCAAAGGCATGAGCGAGGCAGATATTGCCGAGGCGCTGATTGATCGAGACAGCTACTCTGGCAAGTATTTTTATGTGCCAGAACGGGCGCGCTGGAATCAAGGCTGGGATGAAGCAGTGATTCAAGATGGTGCAACCAAAATCATTCACCATCCGGCGCTAAAGCACGTTAAGGGAAATGTTGGCAGCGCTTTGAATAAAGCGCTTGAGGCGATTGAATATGCCAACTTAGATGCGCTTCAAGATGTTTTGACGGGTATCAACTTTAACCGCAAGATTGGTCAGCGGACTTTGGATGATGACACGCTGGCTAATTTTATCCAGAACTTTGAGAACATTCCGCTGAAGGATGAGGATTTTGAGTTCCCAGATCTATTGGGTGCTGCCTACGAATGGCTGATTAAGTTTTTTGCAGATTCTGCGGGTAAGAAGGCGGGGGAGTTTTATACGCCTGCTGAGGTGGTGCGGATTTGTGTAGAAATCTGCAATCCCCAAAAAGATATGAGAGTATACGACCCGACGGTTGGGTCGGGCGGTATGTTGATTCAGGTTCGAGATTATCTGCGCGAGTGCGGCAGTTCTGGGGAGGTGGGGCTGTTTGGGCAGGAGAAGATTGGCACCACTTGGTCAATTTGCAAGATGAATATGCTGCTACACGGCATTTCTGACGCGGATATTCGTCAAGAAGATACGCTTAGAGAGCCTCAGCATTTGGATGAGAATAACAATCTCAGGCGGTTTGAGCGGGTGCTGGCAAATCCGCCGTTTAGCCAAAATTACATCAAAAAAGACCTGAAGTTTTCGGGTCGCTTTCCGGTGATGATGCCAGAAAAGGGGAATAAGGCCGATCTGATGTTTGTGCAGCACATGCTGTCTGTGCTTTTGCATGGAGGGCGGTTAGCAACAGTGATGCCCCACGGGGTGCTATTTCGCGGCGGTGAGGAGCGGGCTGCACGCAAGCATTTTATTGAGCAGGGCTACCTGGAGGCGATTGTTGGGCTGCCCAGCAATTTGTTTTATGGCACGGGCATTCCGGCCTGTATTTTGGTGATGAATAAGGAGGGTGCGGCAACCCGCGACCATGTGCTGTTTATCAACGCGGATCGCGAGTATCGAGAAGGGAAGGCGCAGAATCATCTGCGACCGGAGGATATTGACAAAATTGTCCACGCCTATCGGTCTGGGGTAGACATATCTGCCTATGCGCGGCGGGTGCCTGTGGCAGAAATTGCGGCGGAGGACTATAACTGCAATATTCGGCGCTATGTGGACAATGCACCGCCACCGGAACCGCAGGATGTCCGCGCTCATCTTCATGGTGGGGTGCCTGTTGTTGAGGTGGATTCCCTCACTCATTTCTGGCATAACTATGCAGGGCTACGCGAAGACTGCTTTACGGTACGTGACCCATCCCAACCGGACGCGGATCGCTATGTGGATATTGCCCCTGCTATCAGCAATAAGCGCGATATTGCAGATTTTGTGACCCATCATCGTGGCGTGGTGGCGCGGCATGGTCTGTTTATGGGGCAGCTAGAGGATTGGTGGCAAGCGAATTTGCCTATTGTGGAGGCGCTGGCACCAGACCCAGAAAACCAGTATGAGCAGTCTGGGAATGTGTACCGGATGCGGAGTCATTTGCTGGAGAGCATTGCGAAGGTTTTGGCGGATCAGTCGCTGTTAACGCCGTTTCAGGTGCGGGGGGCGTTTGCGAATTATGTGGATGTGCTGAAGGCGGATTTTAAGTCGATTGCTGCGAGTGGCTGGGGGGCTGAGCTGATCCCTGATGAGGAGATTTTGCGGAGCCAGTTCCCAGAGGTGTTAGAGGAGATGGAGCAGGCGCAGGTACGGCTGGCGGAGCTACAGGCGCTGTTTGCGGCGGCGGATGAGGAGGATTTTGAGGATACGGATGACTGTGGGGTAATGGGTTCTGAGCAGGTGAAGGGTCTGAAGGCTGAGCTAAAGGAGGCGAAAGGTCAGGCAAAGCTCTGCAAGCGCGATCCAGGCTTAGGGGACTGGACTAAGTCTCAGTTTATGGCGGAGCAGTTGGAGGGGCAGTTGGCTCGCCACAAGGTATTAGAGGATGAGGTGAGGGTGCTAAGGGCGACGATTAGGGGGGTTGAGAATAAGCGAGATGAGCTGGTGGCTAGGGCACGGCTAGAAATTTCGACGGATGAGGCGCGGACGGTGATCATCGCACGGTTGCGTCGGGTGTTGATGGAAACCTATGAGGCGTATTTACGGGCGGATCAACGGGCTTGTGTGGGGGCTATTGAAAATCTATGGGGCAAGTATGCGGTGACGGCGAAGACGATTGAGGCACAGCGGGATACGGCTTCGGCGCAGTTGAAGGCGTTTTTGGTGGAGTTGGGGTATGAGTAAGTGGCAGGAAGAGTGTCTTGGAGAACTAGCTACTATTGAAATTGGAGGCACGCCTCCTCGCGAAATCACAAAATACTGGGCACGGGATGAACAGGACGGTCATACATGGGTGTCTATTGCCGATCTCGGTTCCAGAATTGTGTCGCACTCAAAGGAGAGAATTACAGAACTTGGAGTTCGTAATTCAAATGTAAAGCGAGTACCAAAGGGCACTCTCATCATGAGTTTCAAGCTCAGCATTGGGCGAGCCGGAATTGCTGGGACAGATCTTTACACTAACGAAGCCATCGCAGCCATCGTTCCGGCAAATCACCGTATTGATGCTGAATTTCTGTACCATGTGCTTCCGCCAATTGCAAAAAATGCGATCACCGATAATGCCGTAAAAGGTGTCACGTTGAATAAGCAAAAGCTAAGAAGTCTTTTGCTTAGATTTCCTCAGAGCCTCAACGAACAAAAACGTATTGCCGAAATCCTGTCAACTATCGACAAAACGATCGCCCATACTGAAGCCCTCATCCAGAAATACCAGCAAATCAAAGCGGGGTTAATGCACGACCTGTTTACCCGTGGTATCACCTCCGATGGTCAACTCAGACCCCCCAGAGAACAAGCCCCAGAACTTTATAAGGATAGTGCGATCGGTTGGATTCCGAAAGAGTGGAGCTGGGGAGCACTGTCCAAATACCTTAATGGCACACCCAAAAATGGTTATAGCCCTAGAGAAATTGACGAATGGAATGGATGTTTTGCATTGGGTCTAGGATGCCTTACATTATCTGGCTATAAAGCCGTTCAATTAAAGTCCGTAGATCTACGCTCAGCTATAGAAAGTGGTGCATTATTAGAAGATGGAGATTTCTTAGTTAGCAGAGCAAATACCCCTCAGTTGGTTGGATTATGTGGTGTATATCAAGAAATGAGTTCACCATGTATTTATCCTGATCTAATGATGAGAATACAGCCAAATAAATTGATTCATGCGAAATATCTTGAGCAGTACCTACTCAGTGCTGAAGTGAGAATACGCTTAACTGCACTAGCCGTAGGAACATCAGCCAGCATGGTCAAGCTGAATTCCAAATCATTAATGAATTTTATTGTAGCAATTCCTAAAGAGGGAGAGCAAAAACTGATAGTCAAAAAGTCCGAAAAAATAAACAAATACTTGAATAACCTAGAATCCAGTTGCTCTAAATTAAAAGAAAAAAAATCTGGTCTAATGCACGATCTCCTCACTGGCAAAGTCCCCGTCACCATCAGCGAATCGTAAAGCGCAGGCATAGCAGAAGCTAGCGGTGGCATCAAATTAGCCAAACCACAGAATAGTGAAGTACAATGGGGTAATCATACTATTGAATTTCACAGGATTTTAGAGAAATGGAACTTTCACTAACACCTGAATTAGAAATTTTTGTTCGTCAACAAGTTGAGAGCGGTCATTTCACCTCGCCTAGCGAAGTTATTTTAACAGCCATAAAAAGTTATAAAGAGTTAGAGCATATCTATAAGGGTCGCCATGAATCCTTGCGTAATGAAATTGCAATTGGTCTTGAGGCTTCTGAGCGCGGTGAAGTTCTAACCGAAGAAGAAGTTTTTGATAATCTTCGTCATAAGTTAAAGCAACGTCGAGCGCAAGCAGATTAAATGAGCAACATCTGTCATTTTACTGTCCCTGCTAGCCGAGACATCGAAAACATTATTGATTAAATTGCCGATGTCAGCAGTTTAGATGAAGCAGACGAACTCTTAAATCTAATCAATCAAAAATGTAGAATGTTGGCTAATTTTCTTGAAATGGGAAAACTTCGAGAAGAGCTTGCTAAAAATCTCAGAAGCTTTCCAGTGGAGGATTACTTAATATTTTATTGTCAGTTTGAGAATGGGATAGAAATTACTAGAGTAATCAGTGGATATCGTGATCTTGAGTCATTGTTTTTAGTCGATAGATAGTTAAAGGATTGCTTTATATTTCTTTGTCAGCCTGTTCAATTAACTTATCTAGCATAAAATTCAGTGCGTCGAATTGATAGAAAACCTCTTGTAATTTCATTACAGTTTTCTGGACTTTTTGAGGATCAGGCAGAATAGGGTTATTTATAGGATGCTCCAGTCATTTTTGCTTCTTTAGCATCAATAGTAGCCTCAGGATTAAGAGTCCTTTTGGGAAATCCCGTTCATCTCTGCATTCGCCTCCCAGCCCCCCAAATTTGGGGGTTTCTGATCCTCAAAATCCACTAAGGTTGGGAGGTTCCGATCTTCAAAGTCCCCCAATCTTGGGGGATCTAGGGGGAGAGTGCAATTATTTGCAACTGTTCAAATTACCTCTAATCTGTGCTGTGCTTTCCGCTCAGTAAGGCTTTTAATATAGACTATTATACAAAGTATAATTTCG
>JANLSD010000394.1:0-5983 GCA_031362245.1 Acaryochloridaceae cyanobacterium OTE_25_metabat_464
AAAACAAAATTGATCGATTAATTGGCATTCGGGGTGGGGCGGTTTTCCACATCAGGTCGATTTCTTCGGGGGTGAGTCCGTAGGCTTGGTTTACTAAGTCCGATAGGCGATGCTCTAGTTTGAGGGCTTCGGTGTTGCGGGGTTGGATGGCGGGGGCGTAGTCGTTGTAGGCTTCACGGAGTTCTTTGAGGGCTTTGGGGCTAAGACTAGCAGCGGCTTTGGGCTTGCGCTTTTTGACTTCTTGCACGAATTGATCGCAATCAAGGCTGGCAAATTTTTCGAGTTTTTCGCCTGGTTTATCTAAGCCATGCTCGACACGAAGCCAGTCCAGAATATCTCGATAAGATTCTTGAATCTCTTTAGTGATTTCAATAAGTTTGCTGACTGAAAATTCTGCTTCTACACGACTTGAATCTATAGGTAACGCTATGGGAATTTTTTCAGTATAGATATTTTTAAGCCGAAGAACCTCATCTTTTCCATGAACTGTATTTCGCCATAACCATGCCCACATCAACGGTGAATTTAGCACTGCCATCAACCATTTATTCTCAGATAAAAGAATAAAACATAAATCATTCGTAAAAAGACCGTTTTCATCAAAACAAAATTTTGAACTCCAGGTTAGATCCTGCCAAATTATTTTTGGTTTTTCAAATAATGAATAATAAGATGCTGCTGCCTGAAGTTGCCACCAAAGCTGTTTTCCTGCTCTTGCTTCTAAATGATTCTTATATTTTTCAAGATGTTCTTTGACACCTGTATACTCATCAATATTAATAGATTGATCTGGAACAATCATATATAGCTTCTGCCATATAGGGTTCCAGCGCTTAATATCTTGGCCTCGCAAGTAAGGTTTAATAATTTCACTAGATTTTGGATCAGAATCAATAATAGATTTTCTGGTTTCAATATCAATTAAAAAGGCTTCATTTAGTCCTGTTTTGATGCCATAGAGAGGCTTGACTCCAGCAAAGTCTTTGAATGGAATTCCTACATTTTTAATTTTCTGCATAAGCAGATCAACGGCTGGAGACTCCAAACTCCAAGAATCCGCAGTAAAACGTGACCACGAGACTTCATAAGCTTCTTGCTGGATGTACTGCGTCAAATTAATGTCAGTCAGCTTCTCACGGGGTACCGGACAAATTAAAACAGGCGACTTGGGTTCCGGCTTTTCTTCCACTATCTTCATCGGCTTCCGCACCGAAACAATACACGGGAACGTATCTGCATCCTCAAAAATTGGTGCATGACCAAAATCAATAATCTGCTCAAACACACTATTTTGGGCAAAAAAGCGACGTAACGGTTCTCCATACCCCGCCTTCAGCCACTTATTCGTCACAATGTAAGACAGTACTCCATCCGGCTTCAGAATCTGTATACCTTTTTCATAAAAATAGGTATACAGATCCGCCATCCCGTCATAAGACTCATAATGCTGCTGCAAATAAGGCTTAAACGCCGAAAGCAACTCCTGCCGCACATAGGGCGGATTGCCAATCACCACATCAAACCCGCCATCCGCAAAAACCGAGCCAAACGCCTTATCCCAATCAAACGCACGGCTGTCTAACGCCCCATCCGCCACAATCGAATTGCCCACCTTAATGTTGTCATCTAGATAAGTCAACGGCTTCCCACGCTCCGCCGTCTTCAGCCATAAAGACAGCTTCGTAATCTCCACCGACTCCGAAGACAAATCCACCCCATAGAGATTGTTATTGAGAATCGTCTTATTGAGGTCAAAAATACTGCGCTGACCCGCCTTCAGGCCCGCCAATGCCTCATTCATCCGTTCATACTGCCAGAGCAAAAAATCAAACGCCGCAATCAAAAACGCCCCAGACCCACAAGCAGGATCGATCACCCGCGTCTTCAACAACACCTCATCACGGTACGCTTCCCAAAATGCAATTTCAGCCTGTTGCAGTTTCTTCGTCGCGTTCTTCGGAATCTGGTCAAGCCCCAGGCGATCACGCAACGCCTGCTCCCGCCGTGCCAGATAGCCACCCAACGCCACCCCCACAATGTATTGCGTAATAAACGCAGGCGTATAGTAAACCCCCTGAGTCTTCCGCTTCCCCTTCTTTGCATTGTAAGTTTCCCCGCGGGTAAGCGATCGCAGCTCCTCCAAATCCGTCACCGACTGCTCAAAAATGTGCCCCAAAATATCAACCGAAACATCCGTATCAAAATCAAACCGCGTAAGCTGCTTAAGCTGAGCACATAGCTGATCCGGTACCGCCAACTCACCATCTAGCAACGGATCGTACTTAAACAACCCACCGTTATAGCCAGGAATAGGCGGATTCTCATTCCCCTGATCCACCCAGCGAAACACCGATTTGAAATTGTCCCAAACTGGACGCGGATTGTAAGGGTCTTTATGGTCAAACGCCTTTGCGATCGTTTTTTCTGGCAAAAGCTGCCGATCCTCGCAAAACGCCACAAACAAAACCCGATCTAAAACCTTCTGTGCCTTCTCAATTAGCACCACCTCCCGATTAGGCAAATCCACCGCCCCCACCGCCTGAAAATGATGGGCCAAATCCAGCCGCGCCTGCTTATACTCCTCATACAGCGCCTTCGTCACCTCTTGCTCAGCCTCATTAGAGGTCTTTAAAAGCACATCAATCCGAGACAGCGCATCGGCTTGCGCTGAAACAGGCAAAAAATTCTGACAGCACAGCAAAAAATAGAACTTTTTGAACGCTTCGAGATCGGTTAAATCCTTCAGTCGAAAGGCTTCATAGTAAGCAGGTGTTTTGCTGGTCTGATATAGCCGCAGCTCTCGATAATTCGAGACAATTACCCACCTGCAATCTGCCGTGTAATTGGCATAACGCCATCCCTGATCCACCGCTGATTCCTTACGACCAGGATCAGGCCGATCTAAATCCGACTTCGCCCCCTTCAGCTCTATCGGTGCAACCACCCGCCCCTGAAGCTTCACCTTTCCCTTCTTGCCCTCAGTCGCCGTGAAAAATCCTAGCGCTCCATCTGCCGAACCGCCCCCATCTGCGATCGTCTGTTCAGCATGGATCTGCCAACTTTGACCACCGCCCTGAATCACCGAGCGATAGCCCAAAATGTCTTGAAATACATCCCGCAAAAAATCGCCGTGGAGTGATGTTTCCTTAACTTCATCTAGTGTGCCGCTCTCTAGCGTTGCAATCCAGGGCTGAACTTTCTGATGAAGTCCCGCGATATGTGTAGGGAATGCAAAGCTTTGAACTGCATTGTTGAGTGTTTTTTGATGGAAGAGCAGGTTAGAAGAGGAATTGGGCATTCAAAACAAGACCTTTCAGCATTAATTTTATAATCTTAAAGGAATCAATTTTCCTCTACCAAGAATTCAATTATGACTGTAGCAACTACAACCCTATATGAAGCCGATTTTGTCCAATGGTCGGATCACACTGCCCAGCTACTGCGAGAGCATCGGTTTGCAGATCTAGACTTAGAGCATTTAATTGAGGAGATCGAAGATTTGGGAAATCGCCATAGGGATGCTTTAGAGGGCCAACTCACTCGGCTGCTCATGCATCTGCTGAAATGGCAATTTCAACCCGATCATCGTTCTTCTAGCTGGAATAGCTCTATTAAAGAAGCCCGCAAGCAAATTAAACGCCTATGTCGTAGATACCCCAGCCTTAAGAATTATCTAGAACAGTGCATCTCTGACTGTTATGGCGATGCGGTAGAAGACGCAACTGATGAGACAGGACTATCCCCATCCACCTTTTCGGCTGAATGTCCCTATGTGATTGCAGATATCCTATCCTCTGAATTCTTACCCCATTGATTCAACTGTTATTCCACCGCAGCCCCAACCTGATTTTCCTTGCGCAGATAAGCTTCAATAAACGGATCTAACTCGCCATCCATCACATGCTCGATCGCAGTGGTTTCCTCTGCTGTGCGCAGATCCTTCACCATTTGGTAAGGGTGAAAAACATAGTTACGAATTTGCATGCCCCAGGCCGCTTCTACAATATCGCCCCGAATATCAGCAATTTCTCTGGCCCGCTGCTCTTGGGCCACAATCAGTAGCTTGGCTTTGAGAATTACTAGGGCTTTCTCTTTGTTTTGGAGCTGCGATCGCTCCTGAGTACAGCGCACTGCCAACCCCGTCGGCAAATGCACAATCCGCACCGCCGTCTCCACCTTATTGACGTTTTGACCGCCTTTCCCGCCTGCACGAGTGGTCGTAATTTCTAAATCCTTGTCAGGGATATTCAGCTCAACACCGTGATCCAGCTCTGGCATTACCTCAACGCCAGCAAAACTGGTTTGGCGTTTGCCATTGGCATTAAACGGCGAAATGCGAACAAGTCGATGGGTTCCTTTCTCAGACTTTAGATACCCATAGGCATAGGGACCAGAAATTTCCAGCGTGACGGATTTAAGCCCCGCTTCATCTCCTTCAGAAATTTCGGCTAAGGCAACCTTATAGCCTTGGCGCTCGGCCCAGCGGGTATACATGCGCAGCAGCATCTCCGCCCAATCTTGGGCATCAGTGCCACCCGCACCCGCATTAATGGTGAGCACAGCGCCACTTTTGTCATAAGGGCCAGACAACAGTTGCTGAAGCTCCCATTGATCGAGTTCATGCGCCAATTGTTTAAGATTGGTTTCTGCCTCGCTCAGTAAGGCTGAATCGTCTTCAAGCTCCAGTAGCTCTAAAACCGTTCTGGCATCTTCTACCGTCGTTTGCCAGCGATGGAGACCATCCACATGGGATTTGAGTTCATTTAGTTCTTGGAGTGTGGTTTGAGCCGTGGTCTGATCGTCCCAAAAGCTAGGCTGGGCTGCAACCTGTTCTAGATCTCCAATTTTGGCATTTAGTGCAGGGACGTCAAAGATAGTCCTGGGTTTTACCCAGGCGCTCAGACAACAGCTCAATATCTCGCTTTAAATCGACTACATCCATAACTTCTTTAAAACTGACGACTGAAACCCCAAAAGACTTTAGGGCGTAATCTGTCCAAATGCAAATACAAAGCACCAAGTGCGCTACAACTCTACAATGCCCTTAAGCTAGGAGTAGCGCACAGCAACCATTCACTGAGCTAAATCTGATAAAGCTAGACTTTATTGAGGTTGATGCCAGCTTGTCTTGCCAAGGCGTCAATCCCTTGATTTTGAAGGGTTTTGATTGCTTTTGTGGAGAGATGTAGTCTTACAAAGCGCTTGCCTTCGGGCCACCAAATGCGTTTCCACTGAAGATTGGCTTCTTGTAGCTTTTTGGTACGACGGTGAGAGTGGGACACCGCCATGGCGTTGTTTGCCTTCTTACCAGTCAGTTGACACTTACGACTCATTGGAAATGCTCCGAGGATCTGAATAGGGTGCGCTTAAAATTGGTTCGATCTACTTTTATACACTACACACAATCAACATGCAAACCAGTGCCTTCATATCTTAATTCAGATTGGCTGTTAATCAAGCACTTTGACCGAGTCTTTCAAAAACTCAGAATCTTGGCTTTGACGTATATTTGGAAGTGCAGGTTAATCTAACTGTAGCTCTGTGATTGAGCATTGTCGATCTAAATCAACATCAAGTTATGCATATTGTTGTTCTGATTCTGATTGAGCTGTTGGTTGTCATTGGGCTGTCTCGGCTTATGGGGATTGCCTTTGAGCGTATTAAACAACCCCTTGTGATTGGCGAAATTGTCGCTGGCATTATGCTTGGCCCGTCGCTGCTGGGGTGGTTGGCTCCCGAGACAAAGGCGGCGCTATTTCCCGCTGAGGCGCTTCCCTCATTGGGCGTGCTGGCTCAAATTGGGCTTATTTTCTTTATGTTTTTGATTGGGCTAGAGCTTAACCCCAAGTATCTGCGCGGCAATCTCAACGTGGCGGTGTTGATTTCCCACGTCAGCATTTTGGTGCCGTTTTCCTTGGGGAGTTTATTGGCGCTCCTGCTCTATCCTCTGGTTTCTAATGGGGACGTTAGCTTTACGGCGTTT
>JANLSD010000417.1:0-6635 GCA_031362245.1 Acaryochloridaceae cyanobacterium OTE_25_metabat_464
ACTACCTTCAAGTTAATACTTTCGTATTACTCTAGACTCCACCAGACGCTCAATCTAGAGCCTCATCAAAAAACCGCTCTTCCCTGCTTAATCAAAGCTTCACTAAGACGTTTCCTCCCTAATGCAACTGCCCTTTGTCGAGCTGCTGCAAGATGACGATCACTCTACAACAGATAAGCCTTAGCATGACAACCGAACTGTCGAGTCATAGATCAGTATCGACCTGAACAAGATTCCTAAGTTGAATCTGCTGCTGATTCAGTCCCATAATTCAATTAAACCTTTGCATTCTTGGATAAGTCGATTACGAAAAAGCTCGTTCTGCAACAAGTCTAAAAAAGGGCGATCGCATTTCCGAAGATAGCGAAGGCCAAGCAGACGAGGGCATGGCGGGGGCTAGGGGGATCCACCACCGCTAAAGCCTCAGCCTGCCTCTTTCGCGCAATAGCCCAAGCGCCACCTTTGCCTTTGCTTCAGCCCACACGCCTTCGGTTAGCTAGGGCTAGGCGATCGGTTTGGCTTGAGTGGGGTGAGACGGGCGCTACGACTGGGAGAACAATCGCATTCCGGTAATTGTCGCAAAATGACACTCCCATCGGCACCCCTTTCTAGTCTTGCTCCCACTGGGGCAGAAGAAGGGCGATTGCTGACACTTTTGCACTCGGTCGCAAAATCTCAGGGCTAGGAGTCTGTCGGACTTAAACGCCAGAAGTCTTATCCAGCAAGCATTTGTCTTCTAAAGCTCCAGTATTCGGAATGCCTACTGTGTTTGTATTCTGACTGATAAGTCCGACAAGCTGCTAGGAAATCACCAAACCACTGAGACACTGATCGATCTAAATTTTTAGTCATGCTGGTGATTTTGCTGAGCTATCCGCAGCAAGTTTGCGAAATCTCTATGTAACCTATAGCGCTGTTGTAACGGGGGCAATGCCTCTAGATAGAACCTCCAGTTGACCTTGCCCATCAGCATCTGAAGAGGCAAGTATTGGAACACTTTTGCTAAAGCCTCCACTGGCTCTAGTTCTTCTTGCCTACTCTGGGAACGGATCTCAGTCAGCAAGTTATGAAGCAGATTGAGTAAAGCACGGTACTGTCCAGTCGGCATCGTCGGTGAATTCTTAGCGATTGCTGGGTAAAAACTCAACTTCTGTTGTCTGACCTTTCTTACCCGTGAGGGGTAGTCCGTTTTCCGCCAAAAAGTTCGTTGGATTGGAGCAGAAAGATAGAGGGGCCACAGAGGCTTTTCTTCACATAAATCACGGGGGAGATTGTCGAAAATATCGGCGAGATTCTCAACCTCTTCTACTTTTCCCTGATATGCGAGAACTTGCAAATCTAAAAAAACGTGATGAAGCAGGTAAAGTAAACATTTTTGTTGCTCAGTAGTGAGGGGTGGTCGCTTCCGCAAAGCGCTTCTTAAAAACCACAATACTTCTCCAAACCAGCTTAATACTAGTGATAATAATCCGTAGAAGTTAATTCTAGCCATGAAGTCTAAGGGTTCAAAGAGAACAAGAGATTAACGAATTAGCTCAATCGTGGTCTATCCAATTTCTACTGTCAATTCATTGGGTCAGGGAGGCACAGACCATCGCTAAACGTTTAACTTTGGGGGTGGCGAATGCAACATTTCTTATCCCCATTACTCAGACTAATCGCGGATGTCCTAGGAAAACCAATGAGGTGATCCCTTCCGGTGCAGATTTCACCATGATCATCTCTAGCCCACGCGCCTTCGGTTGGCTAGGCTTAGGCGATCGCATGGCTTGAGCTTGGTAGGGAGGGGCGATCACCGCTGTAGCTCTGCGGATGTATGGCTGGGGTTGGGCGTTAGATTAGAGGGCGTATTGCCTGAGCCAAAGACGACGGGGGTAGTTCAGTAGCGGCGTGGCGGGTGCACAGCCACTTTTCGGATTTTGAAACACACAGACCAGATCTAGGTAACGCAGATAATTTGTTAATCGACCGTCAGCCTTTCAGATAACCGAAAATAGTTGTTAGGCCGTAATAAATTGAGGCATGAATGGAATGTCTGTGCTTCCAATATCTAACCCCATTTGTGTAAGCAAAGTAGTTACTTGGCCTCTGTGGTGTGTTTGATGATTAAACATGTGTGTCACCAATGCCCAGCGAGGCACTGTGTGAATCTTGTCGTCAACCTTACTTTTGTACGTTTGCTCTTTTTCAAGCCATAAGCGGTCTAGAGACGAAGCCCAATCTATGATCCGAATATCCAATGTCTCTCTCTCAGCCCTAAGCGCTGGAAATGAAGAAACTAACTCTTGACCTAGCTCAGGTACCTGCTCTGGATTTCCTGTGAACCGAGATAGAAATGCCAAGTCCCCGTACATGATGTGGTTAAGTGTCATGTAAATGGAACCAAAGAAGGCGTTCCTATCCAACCGAAGCTCCTTTTCGGATAATCCCGAACACACACCATAGAGCTTGATATTCATCCACTGGTTATATTCAGCCAATAACTGAAAGCGTTTATATTCAGACATCGCTACCCCAGATCGAGAACTTGATAACATTTCCTTAAGTAGGCTTAGAGCTTCTCTTCAGAATCCATTTTCTCAACCCCGATAGCCCGTTTCGGAGCTGGCTGACACATTAAAGATTATCAAGGATCCTTGCTACTTTTCAAACAGCAGTATTCTGATGAATTCTGCGTTAAATGTGTTCTGCCAATGCTGAAAGTCGAGGCCAATGCGATGGATTGGAGATCGCCCTGGCGGCGGCTTTTCGGAAAATAACAGACACTCCAGTACCCCACTCGAAAGCGCAGGAGCAGTAGAAAGGGCGATCGCCTTGCAGTCAATAGCGCAGGCAAATCGGAAAGGGATAAGAGCCAAAATAACGATAAGACACTAAGGGGTTGCTCTGCCGGATGAGTTTTTCGGTCAATCCAGAAATGTTCTGCATTCTGCTTTGATGCTATCAGGATGAGGTTAGGGGTAGTATTACGATCGCTCTCCCAAAGCTGGGCGACAGCTTTGCGGAAAAGGCGACGGCTCTGCTTCGGCTTGCGATGGCACGGCCTTGGTGGGGCGATCGCATTGCTTCAGTCTGTCTCCAGTATCTCTGTGACTGACCTGTCTTCGAGCTGGCTGGGCGGGGGCTTTAGCGAAGGGTTGAGTGATCGCTTTTCGAGCTTGACGGCTGAAGGGATTATTCTGCGTAACTGCTCAACGGGGGTAAATTGACAAAAAGTAAAAAAGGGGTAAGGTGTCGATATGACCGAACTTCCCGACCTAAAGCAGCTCACCGACGAGGCAAAAGATGCCTTGATAGTGGCTCTGTGGGAAGAATTGCAAAAACTACGTCAGAAGAAACCTAAAAAGACCTCAAAGAATTCGAGTCTTCCCCCCGCAAAAGGCTTCAAGACAGAGGTTAAGGGTGACGAACAAGAAACTCAGGGCAAACGAGAGGCCAGCGTCGGACGAGCGGGAGGAGGCCGTCCACTCAGTGAAAATCCAGACCAGACTCTCAAAGCAACCGTAAAAAGCTGCCAAAATTGTGGAACAGAGATTGAAGAATCATTGCAAAATCTGCTGCAACGGTATGACAAAATCGATATTCCCCCCATCCAACCGATAGTGACGCGAGTAGAACAATATGGGTGTTGTTGCCCTAAATGCGGACAGCAACAGACAGCATCGGTACCTGTGGGCATGGAGCCAGGAAGTCCCTTTGGCAACCGAATCGCAGCGTTAGTGACGACAATGCGATACAGCCACGCGATTAGCTACAGTCGAATGCAGCAAATGCTCAGTGAAGTATTTGGCTTAGAGATTTCCGAGGGAGGCATTGCCAACTTATTAACGCGCGTCAAAGGTCAACTCGAAACAGAGGTTGATGGGATTTTAGAGGTACTCCGAAGTGCAAGACTCGTATGCAGTGATGAGACCAGTGCACGGGTCAATGGCAAAAACCAATGGGAGTGGGTCTTCCAAAATGAGACGGTGTGTTTTCATATCATTCGACCGTCGAGAGGGGCAAATGTGATTGAGGCAGTGATGGAAAGCCATCGCCCTAAGATTTGGGTCTCAGACCTGTTTAGTGCCCAAAAGACACATCCTGCCGAATCATGGCAAGTGTGTCTGGCACACCAATTGCGAGATTGCCAGTATGGCATTGATGCGGGGGATGAGATTTTCTCACAACGAATGAAAACGATCTTACTCCGCTCTTTTGTCTTGCGAAACCGTTGGTTAGGTCTGTCAGATTCTACGCGTTATCAATATCGATGTCGGCTATATCGAGACCTCAAGGCAGTTTTGGCGCTAACTCCAACTCAAGAAGATGGAATTCGACTTCAAAACCGCTATCGGGCATTACAAGACAATCTCTTTTTGTTTTTGGATGACCCGACAATCCCAGCGACAAACAATGCCAGTGAACAGGCATTGCGTTGGAGTGTGATATTCCGAAAAGTGACCAATGGATTTCGCTCAGATTGGGGCAGGGATCTCTTTGCGAATGTTCGTTCTGTTGTCAATACGGGTAAGCGACAAGGTTTATCTGCTTTTGAGTCCATTCTTGCTGCCTTAAATCCTCTGGAATCCCTATTCTCTCTAGGTTGAGTAATTACTATTCTGCTTTGAAATAACTTTTGTACTTTTCATATAAATCTATTCCTGGAAACGTCTGCAAAAAGGTTTTCACTTTTTTATATCGTTTTGATGGATATTGACCGCGTATTGATTGAACTGCCTCATAATTCTCATTCCATATTTCAAGAAGATGGGCTAACTCCTGAAATTTAGGATAAGATGCTTCATGTTTTTCTCCTAACGCAATGTATTGAAGGATTCTAGAAAATGTATCTGCATTTCTTTCCTCTTCAGGAATATCAATAATTTTTCCTAAGTCTTCAAAGACAGCCTGCTCAGCAAAAATCCTAACTTTTAACCCCTTTAAATCCAATAAATCTTGCCGCTCCAGATTTTTAATAATATCTGAAACCTTTCTGAGGATTGAGTAATCACTTAGCTTATATGCCTTGAAGGCAGCTAAAAGTCTTAAACCTAGTTCGTGTTCAGATAAACTTTCGAGCTGACGTACATAATTACATAGTGCAGTCTTGCCTTCCTCACTGCTCATTGTAGGATAAACTTCCGCGAACTTAGGCTGTAGATATACCTTGAACGAAGCAGGCGTAGATAGCTTGACTAATAATGAATTTACATATTCATAGAATTCATTGAACTTTTTACCTTGATGGTTAATTTCGATTTGTTCAAGTGCAATAAAAGATTTTTTAGTTTTCATGCCCACCTGAAGTAGTTGGGCATACTTCTCAAGATTTTGATTGGTTGTTTTGGTTTGAGCTAATTCATATTTAATTCTAACAAAAGCTAAAAACTCTTTACTCCCAAATTTCTCAATTTCAATAGATTTTGCTCTACGGAACAGCTTTATTCCCTCGCTAAGGGCTACGTCATGAATGCCGATGACTGAATCAGGGATTTCTTCTTTATAAAATAATTGATTGACCCGATCCCAGAGGCTTAGATCTCCAACTAGTACAGCTTGGCTGAAGTATCTCAACCATTTAAGCAGTCAAAGGCTTACCCTTATAAGTCCACTTAAACGGCTTAGCCATCGTGCGGTTGAAGTATTCGACAAACTCCAGAATACGGTTTTTGAGCTGTGACTTACTGGTGAAGCTCGAACGACGCAATAGCTTACGTGCCAAAATGCTAAACCAAATCTCAATCTGATTGAGCCAAGAGCAATGCTTGGGAGTGAAATGGATGACCAAACGGTGAGAATGGTCTGTCAAGAAAGCAGATCGAGTCGCCATTGATTTGAGGATGCCAGATTTCCCCTTTTCTCCTAACTCAAGTGGCTGCGGTTCAAGTGCATCAACGATGCGGACAAGCGCTTCGGATTGATGGGTATTGAGACAGTCCATCACCAGATGCGTCTTTGGTGCATCTGGATGCCCAGCCAGTAGCGCCTTGATATGAGTCCTTAAATCTTCCTCAGTCCGGGTGTTTCCTACGTCAGCCTGGGCAATGTGACCACTGGCAACGTTGAAGGATGCAATCAGGGTTTGGGTTCCATGACGGCGGTACTCAAATTCAACTTTCACACACCGTCCTGGTTTCATGGGAATGTCCGGCATTAGACGCTCCAAGGCTTGAATACCTGTCATCTCATCCAAACTGTAGGTCATCTCTCCCTTTTCGGCTCTCTCAATTGCTAATGCGTAGACTTCGCAGATGTCCTCGACTTTAGTTTTGAACGCTGGGTCGGGGGGGGATGTAACCAGTAGCCACTTTGATGAGGCTTCAGGTCTGCTTCTGCAAGGAGTCTTCCGACATGCCGTTGACTGATACTTTCGACTATCTTTTGCGCTATCAGTTCGTCGGCCAGTTCGCGGGGTGTCCAATGACTGATGGGGCGACCATGCTTCTCGGGTGGGTCACAGGCTAGGGCATATAGCTGGGTAAGCTGCTCTAGGGTGAAGGTTGCGGGGGTACCAGAACGCGCTGCATCTTCTAGACGTTCCTCGACTGACATCGCACGCTCACTCAGTTCTATCCACCGATTTCGCCACAGACGACTGGTGTCTTTAGTGATGCCTAAACCCCGTGAAATTTCCCCATGTCCTTCTCCTGCTG
>JANLSD010000426.1:0-3569 GCA_031362245.1 Acaryochloridaceae cyanobacterium OTE_25_metabat_464
GTCCTGATCCGCAGGCATCCGCAGGCAGATGGTTTTGTCCCCTGAGGTTGTTCGGGCTTTGCGCTCTTTCATCGCTTTCTGCTCCTGAACTCTGCCTTATTTTCCCATTTTAACAAGCACAAACTAATTTAGAAGCAGGGATTAGACACATCCACACTCAAACGAATGGTGAGCTACGAAAACTCAGCCAGTGTATGTAATTAAACTCATTTATGAAACGATAAAAATTGTAGTAACTCAATATTTGTAACCTCACAACATCCTCAAATTGTTGCTCTACGCTCCAAAAGTAGGGATCTATTTCTGATCATAAATTAAGGTGAATACCATGATACACAGACTTAGAGCGTGGATATTGAGTTTGCTTCTCGTGTTCTGTCTGGGCTTTTTTAGCTTGGCCCAGCCCGCTTTCGGTGATGTCCTTACCCCAGTTTTTGCAAAATCGCCCGATATGCAATATAGTCAACTTTCTTGCGAACCAAGCGGGCAGCTCATTGATTTGAATAACGCGAATATGGCTGATTTTTGTCAATATCAGGGGCTGTATCCCACTATCGCGAAATCAATCGTGCAGCATGGCCCCTTTGCCAAGGTAGAGGATGTCTTGTCTATGCCTGACCTGAGCGATCGCCAAAAAGAACTCCTTAGCGCAAACCTGAACCACTTTAAAGTCTCCGAAGCGGTCGTCGCGCCGGAAGTGAGAATGCCGCCTCGTCCTGCAATTCGTAAATGATGAGCAAACCAAACATTCTCATGGGGAATCAGAAAACAAGATTTAACCGTATATCCTCACAGGATTCTCAATTTGTTTTTCTAAGGTGAGGGTAAAGCTCACTCAATCTTGATTTTTTCCCTATCAATCTCCGAAAGGGAAGGTAAAAGTAGTACTGCAAAGAGAGAAGTCTCATGGCCAAAGTTGTAGGCATCGATTTAGGCACCACAAACTCTTGCGTGGCAGTCATGGAAGGTGGGAAACCGCTGGTCATAGCCAACGCAGAGGGCGGTCGCACAACCCCGTCGGTTGCGGCCCAAACCAAAAATGGGGAACATTTAGTCGGTCAAATTGCCAAACGGCAGGCCGTCATGAACCCCGAAAACACGTTTTATTCAGTAAAACGGTTCATCGGACGCAAGTATAGCGAAGTTACAGAGGAGTCGAAACAAATCACCTATAAGGTGTTGCAAGATAGCAACGGGAATGTCAAGCTCGACTGTCCCATCCTCAAGAAACAATTTGCGCCGGAAGAAATCTCGGCTCAAGTCATTCGTAAATTGGCGGACGATGCCAGCAAACACTTGGGAGAAACAGTCACGCAGGCCATCATTACTGTTCCAGCTTACTTCAACGACGCCCAGCGTCAGGCCACGAAAGATGCCGGAAAAATTGCGGGACTTGAGGTGCTCCGCATCATCAACGAACCAACCGCAGCCGCCCTGGCCTACGGCCTCGACAAAAAGCTCAACGAAACAATTTTAGTTTTTGACCTTGGGGGTGGTACCTTCGATGTCTCGATCCTAGAAGTGGGCGAGGGAGTATTCGAGGTCAAATCCACCAGTGGCGATACCCACTTGGGCGGAGACGACTTCGACAAGAAGATTGTAGATTGGCTCACGACCGAATTTCAGCGGAACGAAGGCATCGACTTACGCAAAGATACACAAGCGCTCCAGCGCCTCACCGAAGCCGCCGAAAAGGCCAAAATCGATCTCTCCAGTTCGACGGAGACTTCCATCAATCTTCCCTTTATTGCGGTGACGGCCTACGGCCCCAAACACTTGGAAATGTCCCTGGGGCGATCGCAGTTTGAAACCATGTGCGCCAATCTGTTTGATCGTTGCCGGATTCCCCTAGAGCAAGCCCTCAAAGATGCCAAAATCGATCTCGCCAAGCTCGATGAAGTGATCTTAGTCGGCGGATCGACACGAATTCCGGCAGTACAACAGTTAGTTCGCAAGTTGACGGGCAAAGATCCTTGTCAGGGCGTCAATCCAGATGAAGTGGTTGCAGTGGGTGCGGCCATCCAAGCGGGAGTTCTGGGCGGAGAGGTGACATCACTGCTGTTGTTAGATGTTACGCCGCTTTCTCTAGGAGTGGAAACCCTTGGGGGCGTCATGACGCGACTCATTGATCGCAACACGACCATTCCCGTGAAGAAATCCGAGATTTTTACCACCCCAGCCGATGGGCAGACGAGCGTTGAAGTCCATGTTCTTCAGGGCGAACGGGAAATGGTGAAGGACAATAAAAGCTTGGGCATGTTCCGCTTCGGCGGTATTGCGCCCGCTCCTAGAGGAATGCCGCAAATTGAAGTAACCTTCGACATCGATGCCAATGGCATTCTCTCGGCCTCGGCAAAAGACCGCGCCACGGGCAAACAGCAGTCGATTACGATTACTGGGGCTTCGACCCTTGGTAAACAAGACGTGGAACGCATGGTGCAGGACGCCGAGCGAAACGCTGCTGCTGATCGCCAGCGCCGCGAACAGATTGACGCCAAGAATATGGCAGATTCGCTGATTTATCAGACGGAAAAACAGCTCAAGGAATTGGGGGATAAAGTTCCGACCGCAGATAAGAATCGCGTGGAAGGACTGGTCAGGGATCTCCGTGAAGCGATGGGTCGAGAAAACGTCGATCGCATGAAATCCCTGAGCGATGACTTGCAACAAGCCATGATGCAAGTGGGTAGTGCTGTTTATGCCCATGCAGGGAGCACAGCCGCTCCAGGTGGAGAAGATGTCATCGATGCTGATGTGGTTGACGGTGCTTGAAATCAAGGCGCTGTTGGGGTGCAAAGCTCTGCACCCCAGGAAATTGTTGCTTCCACATTTGAAATCCTTAATCCCAGACTGAAGGAGACGCAAAAAATGATGACTTTAATGCCCCCGCCCCCTGGGACAAACGTTGGATTCCCGCTATGGAGATACTTGAATCAACCGCTCTTTAAGGAAACCACGGTTTTGAACCCATTCCAATTTTGGCATTGCCAGAGGATGAAATCCTTAGAACGTTGCTGGGAACAAAATACGGTTTCCTTTCTACAGCGCTGTTGGAAACAGAAATACAAATCCGATGCAGAAAATCAATCAACGGAGAGTAGTTAGCGCTGCCCAGTGGAGCAAAGATTTTTATATCAAGGAGGGATTTTACAATGTCGCTTAAACGTTTCGAAATCTTTCTTGGATTCCTTTTCATGATTTGCCTGTGGGTTTTCGTCTGGACTAAACCCGTAATGGCCACAAATATAGTGCCACGGCCCAACAGCATCCTAGGAATTGAGATCTCCCCAGAAAATGTTGTGGATGAGAAACTGGGGAGCGAGTTTGGCCAAAAGATCGATCTAAATAACAGTAATATCCAAACCTTTACGCAATATTCAGGTCTCTATCCTACTTTGGCTCGGAAGATTATCAAAAATGCGCCCTACAGACATCTCCATAATATAAACTAAGCCTAAAATCCTTGCTGGGAGACTGGTTTGAGCAAAAATTTCTCTTTTAGAGATCGCATAATTTTTTCGTGAAATTGAATTTTGAGCGAAGAATGGAGGTTTCAGCCAGTGGGCACT
>JANLSD010000428.1:0-15860 GCA_031362245.1 Acaryochloridaceae cyanobacterium OTE_25_metabat_464
CGATCGCCTGGTTTCGCGCATCGCCTTCATAGCGGCGGGTTAACAGTCCCAGGCTGGAAGCCGCAATGCCCCCACTGGCAATACCCAACAGTCCCCGTGAGGCCAACAGCGTCCAGTAATCCGGCAAAAATGCACTGCCCACCCCCACCACTGCGTACCCGATTAAGCATGGGATTAAAACTCGCAATGGCCCGTGGCGATCGGCCCAAATGCCCAGGAGTGGGCTAAAGAGTGCCAGAGTTAGGTAGTGGGCGCTGACTAGGCTTCCTGCCCAGCCTGGACTTAGATGCAACTGCACGACCAGTTCTGGCAAAATGGGCGCAACGACGGCTCCCGTCATCACGGTTAAGGATCCCGCCATGAGTAAAAAGCACAGCATCGGGTCATGCCACGGTTTGGGAAGAGATTGGCTCACGACTGTAGGAATAATAGTGCTCAATAGTAAAATGACAACCCTTTTGCAGGAATGCAACACCTCGCATCCCTTCTCAGCAAATTCTTAGCTAGAAATTACTAAATTGTCGGGTTGGATATTGCAGAACGTCACCTCAACGGATTATTCTACCTTCGGTATATTGGATTAATGGGTAAGATACGCTTAAATCCTACATTGCCTTGCCAATCACGGCATTAAAGTGACGGCAGATGGTTTGGCATATCTGAATGCTGAAACAATCGTTTTAAGCCTATACTGATCAGCCATAGTCGGTAAACCGTTCGTCGTAAAGGTTCGGGGAGTCAAGCGTGCAAGTTATTAAAGAATACGTTGAGCGGTGGTTTGACAGCGATCTCGCCCCTGATGAGTACCTTTGCCATAAAAAAACAGGCAATTGGGTTGAAATTGAAGAGGCCACGACGGGCAAACGGCACACCGTGCTAACCTTTTGCACCAATGATGTTCTGGGTCTGGTTCAAAATCCCCAGGTGCAGCAGGCGGCGATTAGTGCAATCACCCAGTACGGGACCTCCAATAGCTCTTGCTCTGTGCTGAGCGGACGAATTCCGCTGCACCGTGACTTAGAGCAAGAAATTTCTGAATTTAAACATCTTCCCCACACGCAGCTTTTTATTAATGCTTGGATGGCAATGCAGGCGCTTGTTGATGCGTTTTGCCATCTCGCGATTCCGGTTCCAGGCTTTGAACACACCCGCGAAACACTGATTTTGAGCGATGTCTTGAATCATGGCTGCATTGTTTCGGCGGTAGTGAATGCTGGGACGCGCTCGGGCAAGGTGTTTGGCTACAGCCCCCAAGTGCGGATGAAGTCTTATCGTCACTGTGATGCAGACGACTTAGCCCGTAAACTGAAACGCTATGCCCAACCGAATGACCGTATCTTAGTGGTCACAGACGCAGTCTTTTCAATGGATGGAGATATTGCCCCCTTACCCGCAATGTTGGATGTCCTCCAAGACTACGAAGGCAGCGTTTTGGTGATGGATGAAGCCCATGCCAGCGGTGCTTTGGGTGCCACGGGTCGAGGGATTTACGAACACTTTGGTTTGACGCCCCAGGATGCAATTAATCGGGGCATCGTGCCGATTATTATGACCACATTTTCTAAATTTGCCGCCTCGGCAGGGGCTGCCATCAGCACCCACGTTCAAGAATTTAGACCCTTACTGAACGTGTCCCCCACGTCCATTGGCACCATATCTTTGTCACCACCCTTAGCTGCTGCGGCCTTAGAAAGCATTCGGCAAGTGCGACAGCATCCTGAATGGGTGGAGCGCCTCCAGGCCAACACCCGCTACCTGAGATCGCGATTGACCGAGGAAGGCTTTACGGCGGTGGGTGAAACCAATGTGGTTCCGGTCTTAACGCCACCGGAAATTAATCCGAAGGAATTTGGTCGTCGGATGTTAGAAGACCACGGCATCTGGATTTCACCGATTTGGTTTATTGCCAAGCCCAGAATGCGGATCACGGTCAATGCGGTGCATACCCAAGCTGAGATGGATAAGCTAGTCTCTGCAATGGTTGCAACCCGAGACATGATGTATCGATCTTCACTCACCGCCTAGGGAATAATTGTCCAAGGGAGTTAACAATTTGGGGGATTCATCTGGGTTAAAAACGCCTAACCAGTTCTAAAAATCCCAAGCGCGTCATCGAGTTGGGAAAGGCGATCTCGGCGATCAACGTTGAAACCGGAACCTTTGAGCTTGCGGATGATAGGGCAATCGATGGCGCTTGGGTCATCAAGCTTAATCTGTTAACCAATCAAAAAGCTGCTGAACCGTAATTTCAATGACTCCCGCAAAAGCAGGAACTGGCAGAACCATTTGCGGCTCATCAAAAAATCGTGACGTTTGGTTCGGCTGATAGACAAAAATACAGGATTCCTTCGAATCGATCATCCAACCCATCTCTGTGCCATGGTCTAGGCAATGCAAAATATTGCGCATCACTTTGGTTGGGCCTTTGAGCTTGCAGATGATAGGGCGATCGGGGAATCAACAGTGAATTGGGGACTGTACTGTTTACCCTTAGCCGTTCTAACCCAAACGCCAGACAAAGCGCATCCATGTCGCCTAAGGGGTTAGCTAAAGATTTAGCGTCAGGCTATTGACGGATGATTATATATAGCGTTAACTATGGTGAGAACTTACAAAGATGCGCTACATCTGTATTAGAGAAGCGCCTCAAAAGCGCTTTAGCACAGCACTTCTTTCACTCACTAAGATATCAACACTCTATGGTTGCTCAGGTCGAAACTCGAACCCTTACCCTTGAACCCCAGTTCCAACACGCCGTTGAAGGGCTAGTACAAATTGTTACCGCACCCCACCGCAGCTTTTTTACCAACGTGATGGCCCAAGCCCTCCGCGTAGCAGGGCAAGGAACCCCTGTTTTGGTGGTGCAGTTCCTCAAAGGCGGTATCCGTATGGGTCCCGACCACCCCATTCACCTCTGTCAGCATCTAGAATGGTTGCGCTGTAATCTGCCTCGGTGTATTGATACCTCAGAGCTTGAACCTTCAGAAATGGAGGCATTGACAGAGCTATGGGACTATACCAAAGCCGCTGTAGTGGGCGATCGCTTTAGCCTAGTTGTCCTCGATGAACTCAGCCTCGCGATTCACTTAGGCTTAATCCCCGAATCCGAGGTACTGGATTTAATGGAGAAACGGCCCCGCCACGTTGATATGATTCTCACAGGCCCAGAAATGCCCCAATCGTTGATTGATCGGGCAGATCAGGTAACAGAACTGCGCCGCAGTTTTTGTCCCTAGTGGTTGTTATTGTTTTAAGGCGATCGCCAACGGTACTCCTGTGATTAAGAATGACGCTTGGATTACAAAAATGGCCCATCAGGGGATGATTTCCCCCTTTGAGCCGCAGTTAGTCCGCGCAGTGGCATTGGATGCCACTAGACCAGAAACATCCCATAAAGTCATCAGCTATGGGCTATCTTCCTATGGCTACGACCTACGCTTAAGCCCCAATGAATTTCGGGTGTTTCGCCATGTGCCGGGCACCATTGTCGATCCCAAAAACTTTAACCCCGCCAACCTAGAACCCGCTGCCCTCCATACCGATCAGTACGGCAGCTACTTTATTTTACCCGCCCATTCCTATGGTCTAGGGGTAGCCCTAGAGCGGTTAGAAATTCCAAATAACGTCTCGGTCATCTGCATCGGTAAATCTACTTATGCTCGTATTGGACTCATTGCCAATCTCACGCCAGCGGAAGCGGGTTGGCGAGGGCATTTGACCCTAGAGTTTTCTAATTCTTCCAGTGCAGACTGCCGCATTTACGCCAGCGAAGGGATTGTGCAGCTTCTGTTTTTTGAAGGTGAACCCTGCAACGTCAGCTATGCTGATCGCCAAGGTAAATATCAAGATCAGTCAGAAGTGGTGACGCTGGCACGAATTTAGAGTGGCTTTCGCCAAACGCCACTCCAGAAACAACGAAAAGGGGAGGTTGCCCTCCTCTTTCGCTCAACTTTCAGTTACAAATTTACGCTGCTATACACTCCAGTTAAAAATTGCTTGGTTAGCAATGAGCTGATCCCAGGTTACGCTGACGTGACTAGTACCCCAAGGATTGCGCAAAAAGAACGTGTCCGTTACCGCGTTATAACTCGTGATGGTATAAGCGTGACTATTGACGATACCACTTCCTGCTACCGTCCCATATACAAAACCAACGGTGAGTAACGAGGTTGAGTTAGAGAGCGCGATGAGTTGAGCTTTGGTTGTTGAAGTGACGGATTTTGAGACAGCGCCTAACGCGGTTACTTGGGGTATCACATTACTCATCCAGCCACCGGAAATTGAATCGTAGGCATTGGTAGATGTACTGCTGCGACTCCAATGAGACTCAGCCAGTTGAGCGTAGGCTTTCTCAGCAAGAGCCACCCACATTTCTGAAGTAGCAGAGGCGTAAGCTGCACCCCAGCTCGCTTTAGGTAAGTAGCGATCAACGGTCACATAATCTGCAACGCCCTTATTGAAGAAGCGAACTGTAAATGTATTGTCGCCATTATCGATGAACATATTTTGAATGTACTGAGGCTGTTCATTCGCAATGGACGCTAGGGTCGCTAGAAAATAACAATCGCCGACTTGACCTTGACTGACGTCATCGGGGCTAATTCCGTTGGCGTATAGGGACTGGCTAAAGTATTGGTAGGCGTACTTGCTTAGGGGATGGTCGCTTCCTAAGAACCATTTCCCAATTAAGTTTTCCATCTGAGTATTGCTACTGCCCGCAAACAAATTACCTAAGGCAGCACCTTGGTAATTTTGATTTGCGAGATCTCCATTAGTCACTTTGTCAAACAGGTCAAGAACATAACCTTGAATACTGAGCTGAGCAGCATTATTGATAATGGTCTTTAAGTCTGTAAATTCATAGGTATCAACCGTATTATTGTCTTCTGCATCGCGCAAAATACTAATGACATCATTGCGGTTGAGTTGGCCATCAGCGGCCAAAGTTCTGGTTAGATTAGCGACTCCTGTATCTTTAAGGTTTTGAGAGAACCAGTCCGTAGCGCTGGCAACGCTAAAGCTACTATTGCTAAAGTCAAAGAGATTGCTATTGTTGAGGCTTGTAATCTTAAATGTGTAATCTGTACCTGCTAAAACTCCAGGTGCTACAGTCCAGCTCTCGCTGCCATCACTCGCCGTTGATGCACTAACTGTGCTGTAGAAAGAACCACCTTTATACAGTTCTATTTTGACATTTTCTCCAATGTTGTCATTCCAAGTAATATTGTAGGTGTCATTGACATTTAAAACTTCTCCACCATTTGGACTCGTGATAGTAAGGATATAAGGATCGTCAATGGAAATGGTGGCACTACTATTCTGGTCGAGGATATATTGCTTATTCCCCTTAAGCGTTAGCGTGACCGCTTCACTGCCTTCATCCACTCCATCATTAATTGGATTGATGTTAACGACGGCTGTCGAAGAACCCGCAGCAAATGTGACACTTCCGGTCAAGCTATCGTAGTCCTGACCATTCACGGCTGAGCCAGACATCAGGTAGCTTACGGTTAAGGCAGCGGAAGCATTGCCCGATCGCGCGAGGGTGAACTGCCCTGGATTTATGGGTGCACCTGGGACAGTTTCCACTGCACTTGCATCGCTCGCGATGATGCTAATAGTAGGCTTATCATTATCTGCTATATTAACCGTGGCACTTTTAGCCTTACCTAGGGTATAGCTAGTGCCTGATTGCAGGATTAATTGAACCGTTTCTTTCCCTTCAAAAAGATTGTCATCAATCGGATTGAGGTTAATAAAAGAAGTTGAAGAGCCAGCATTAAAGATTGCAATCCCTGTCAAACTATCGTAATCTAGACCATTCGTTGCCGTTCCACCGATGCTGTAAGTTACCGAAAGGGAGTTCGTAATATCGTTCGTGCGCGTTAGGGTAAAACCTCCTGCATTGGGCGTTAAACCTGCCAAGGTTTCTGCCGCAGTCTTATCGCTTGCTAAAATTGTTATTGTAGAGAGTGGTGCAACCAATAAATTTGCTGAAGAAATAGCACCAGTTCCTGGTAAACCATTCGCCCCTATCGGTGTAATGATGTCAGACGATTCAGCCCTGACAGGAA
Organism: Acaryochloridaceae cyanobacterium OTE_25_metabat_464; assembly: GCA_031362245.1. Lineage (GTDB taxonomy): Bacteria > Cyanobacteriota > Cyanobacteriia > Thermosynechococcales > Thermosynechococcaceae > JAAURS01. The sequence goes on from JANLSD010000428.1 coordinate 6,075, forward strand.
AATTAGTTACATTTAATCCTGTATATGAATTCGAAAAACTATCATTGACGCTCGAATAATCTTCAAACATGGTTTTTGATTCTTTATGGCTTAATTTGTTGTTGTTTCAGTTTTCTGATCAGCACTGATCCACCTAAAAACTAGGTTTCAGGTATGGATGCTTTACTTAAACAGCTTGGGGGAAGCCTTGCTCCTCAGAAAAATCGCAAGGTGCTTTGATGTAACAGATAGAGCCATTAAATAGGGATACTATTTCCCCTAAAACTTAAATCGATGTCCGAAAACTAGTCGATCAAAAACTTACATTGATTGATGCGTTACTGCTCCTTCTTATTTTTACGTCCAATGCCATAGGGTTTTCATCAGTATTTTTACGGATATTTTTTAAGCTGTAAAAATAAAGACAAAACAGTAATTTTACCGTTCATACATACGAATTTCTATTTAATAGATTTATCTTCTCGCCACCATTTATAAACAGTGAATACATCCATGAGAAATTTTAAAAGAAGAACATGGTAACTTTCGCATTGAGTGTAGTCGCGAAGAATTGATCGTTTTGTCTAATGCGCTAAATAATATTCCCCAAGCTGTAGATGAACAGGAATATACAACCCTGATCGATGTATCTAAAACCGATGCCCATAAGGTTTTAGATGCAATTGTGAAGGCGCTGAACAACCCCAGTAATTGAATATTTCCTATGAACATCCCAAATCTTAGGGACTGTGGATAGGGGCTTGGCACTAGAATAGGGAGCAGGTTTGAAATAAGGGCACCCATCTGATGAGCGATCGCACCCCACCCTATCAAGTCACCATCACCGATGCGGGTGGTGAGACCCATCTGCCAATTTTAGAAGGAACCCTAGGCCCCGCCGCCGTAGACATTCAGCAGATGTACGCCAAACACAATCTGCTGGCCTACGACCCAGGTTTTCGCTCCACAGCCTCCTGCAAAAGCGCCATCACCTTTATTGATGGGGATGCTGGGGTATTGCTCTATCGCGGTTATCCCATCGAGGAATTGGCGGAACACAGCAACTTTATGGAGGTTTCCCATCTGCTGATGTTTGGGGAACTGCCCACCCCCCAAGAAGCAAAGCACTTTGAATCCGAAATTCGCACCCACACCCTACTCCACGAACAGGTACTGAACTTTTTTGGCGGGTTTCGGCGCGATGCCCACCCAATGGCCATTATGGTCGGCGTTGTGGGGGCACTGTCTGCCTTTTACCACGATGATATTGATCTGAAAGATCGCGATCGCCGCGAGAAAGCCGCCATCCGTCTGTTAGCCAAAGTCCCCACCATTGCGGCGGCGAGTTATGCCTACAGCACCGGAAGGCCCATCCGCTATCCCAGCAACGACCTTGACTATTCGAGTAATTTTTTGCAAATGCTGTTTGGGGTGCCTAGCGAACTGTACAAAGTCGATCCGGTGTTAGCCAAGGCAATGGATCTGATTTTTCTACTCCACGCCGACCACGAGCAAAATGCATCCACTTCAACGGTGCGTCTCGCTGCCTCCTCTGGCGCAAACCCGATCGCCTGTGTGGCAGCAGGCATTGCCAGTCTCTGGGGTCCCGCCCACGGGGGAGCCAATGAGGCCGTGATTCGGATGCTGAAGGAGATTGGCAGCGTTGAGAATATCCCCAAGGCGATCGCCAGAGCTAAGGATAAAAACGACCCATTTTTGCTGATGGGGTTTGGACATCGGGTTTATAAAAACTTTGACCCACGGGCGCGGGTGATTCAAAGAATGGCAAAAGATGTTTTAGAGCACCTTGGCATTCAAGATCCGCTCCTAGATATTGCGATCGCCCTTGAGCAAATTGCCCTTCAGGATGAATATTTTGTAACCCGCAAACTCTACCCCAACGTTGATTTTTATTCGGGTATTTTGCTGCGAGCAATGGGCTTACCCACCAATATGTTTACCGCCATTTTTGCCCTAGCCCGCACCGCAGGCTGGATGAGCCATTGGCTGGAGCTAACCGAAGACGCCCACGGGATTGATCGGCCAAGACAGATTTATGTGGGTCACGCACAGCGATCATATCCCAGAAGCTAAATCTGGGAAAACTGCCTACATTCTGGAAGGGCGCAAAGCCTTGCGCCCCTGCGACCGATGACTGCATGAATGGAATTCAACGAAGATTTAAGACTGTGGCAAACGCTCAATCACGCCGCCGCCTAGAACAACCTCGCCATCGTACCAAACGGCTGCTTGCCCAGGGGTTACGCCAAATTGCGGCTCATCAAAGACCAACTTGACCCGTGAAATTTCGCCATTCTCTGCCGAAAGCGGAATTACCGTAACATCCACAGGCGGTGTGCGATATCGAATTTGTACCTGTGCCCGAATGGGCGTTGTAGGTGCCGTAATTGAAACCCAATTCACACGCTGTACCGTACATTCTGGCTGTACCGCACTCTCGCGATCGCCCACCACCACCCGATTCATGGCTGGATCTAGCCCCACCACATAAAGAGGCTGAGCTGCCGCTACACCTAAGCCCTTACGCTGCCCAATGGTGTAGTGATGTACCCCCTCATGGTGGCCCAACACCTGACCTAGGCGATCCACAATCTCACCCTGGCGCGGCGTAATGAACTTGTCTAAAAAAGCATTCATAGACCCGTGCACTTCCACAAGGCAAAGATCTTGGCTCTCTGGCTTCTCAGCAGTTTGGAGTCCTAGCTCCGCTGCCACCCGCCGCGTTTCGGTTTTAGTTTGCTCACCCAACGGAAAAATGACCCCCGCCAAAATCTCTTGGGACAGGTCGTACAAAAAATAGGATTGGTCTTTGTGGCGATCCACCGCCCGCAAAAGCTGAGTTCGCCCCGTCTGTGAATCTTGGCGCACCTGGGCGTAGTGCCCTGTCGCAATCTTGGCTGCATTTAAGGTTTCTTGGGCATAGCGCAGCATTGGCCCAAACTTCACGGCCTTGTTGCACTGAGAGCAGGGCAAGGGCGTCACCCCCGCCTCATAGCCCGCTACCAAGTAATCCACAATGTTTTCTTGAAATAAATCGCGGGTATCCACAACGTGATACTCCACCCCAAGCTCTTCACAAAGCTGAGCGGCGTCTACCATGCCCTCAGAACAGCATTGACCCTTACCCTTCATCAGCCAAAGGGTGACGCCCGCTACATCATAGCCCTGGCGCTGGAGGAGGGCGATCGCCACTGAGCTATCCACCCCACCCGAAAGACCGACTGCTACTTTCTCCATACTGCTGTCACTCAAAGCAAAGATTGTTCTGGATTTCCATTGACCCGTGCCAGAGAAATCGCTTTCTCTATGCTAACCCCTCAACCCTAAGCATGGCGTTACCATCCCCAAGTGCCAGGGTCGCCCTTAAAGGGACCCACAATATCCTGAGTAATCCAGCCCCCATAAAAGTCTCCTGGCTGAGATTGAACCCGCTCACCATCTACGTAACAGGCATCCATGAGGCTCGGGTAAAACGCCACGTAGTTACAGATGGTCTCAAACCGAGGCGTGGGTTCTGGGTAATACCAGGCGGCGATTTCGAGGCGACGATCATTGACCAACAGCCCATAGTAGGACGCAGCCCCCTTCCATTCGCAGAAGGTTGACCGTGCCACAGGCTGAAAATACTCTACGCGCACATCCTCAGGCGGAATGTAGTAAACCGGAGGGTGACTGGTTTCTAAAACGCGCTGAGCATTTCGAGTCTCTGCGATTGTGACCCCACCAAACTCCACCCGCACTAACTTAGTGGTTAATTCAAGGGCAGGTGGACGCGGATAGTCCCAGACCGATTCCTGTCCAGGCTCTGGCTGAATTCGTTTTGGCCCAAACATTACCATCCTCCTCAACAGACAAAACAAAAGCAAAATGCACCCCAAAACGAGGTGCATTTTAGAAACTCAATGGCAGGGTGAACAAGGCGATCGCTCAATGTTGCATCAAGCGCTCTCAGAATTGAACCCTGAAACACGCAGACAAAGGAAGAAGCCTTAATGCACCCGTACTAAAGCAAAGAAGGTTTAACCTTCACCGCGACTAGCGGTTTGGACGTACAAAATAATTAAGAAAACCGTTGGAACGAACACAAATAGGGCCGTACCAATTAATCCAAGGTTATTAACTTCCATAGGGTCTAACTCTTTTTTATCCCAGCACAGATCTTAAGATTACAATACTACCGTTTCGTTACCGCCAAGTTGAGCACGCCAGCATAAACCTGACACACTTTAAGGCTTCGTCTCAACAGACACCGGGCCATTCACCAAGGTTTGACAGGCCAGACGACAGCTTGCAGGGCGCTTTTTGAGCTTACGGTTTTCAAAATCCGTGCGTTCTGAAAGCTGTTCAGCGCCTTCGGTAATGTTTACCAGGCAAGTCCCACACTGGCCGATGCCGCCGCAGTTGGTCAACTTACCCTTAAACGTGTAGATATCGACTCCGTTTTCAATCGCTTTTTGCCTAAGGTTGGCCCCTGACGCTGCCGTCACTTCTTTACCTTCCTTAACAAATTTAATATTTGCCATAAAGTACTGAGGCTTAGGTTGAGGGACTTCCGTGGGCATGGTCACAGCTAACTCCATCGATTCTTGATTTGCTTGATCCGTCGCTTGACTCATAAAAAATAGGTCTCCTCAAAACCACCTTAGAACTTCAAAATGAGAAGGTACGGCTTTTGAGTCAGTTTTTTAACCCGACTCAAAGACCGTCAACCCTAGTGTTTCCTAAACGTTAAGTTGTCTTAAAAACGGATCGGGTGCTGGTTACACTTCTTTATATACTGTAATAGTTTTGTGTCCCAACACTGCCATCTCGGGTGTTAAAACTGCATTCCTTGTAGCTTAAGGGACGGGCATAGAACGTATGGTTTACAAGGGCTTCAACCCTAAGTGCTTTTTGGTGGAACCATCAAAACTCTTCAGGGGACAACTGCTGAGGCGCTTAATGTCAGGTGCTTAAGTGTGCTTCAATAGTGGTCAATGACTCTCTTAGTTACCTCAGATAGCTGAGACTAAGAAAATACGCTTCCATAGGCTATTGCAGCCTTTGAGGCAAGGTTTAATATTCCTCGGGGTATTGGGCCTCGGAATAAAAACTGTTGGGAAAATGTAAAGATATTTTAAGAGGAGGAGCGTAGTCAATGGGACTACCCTGGTACCGCGTCCACACGGTCTTAATTAATGACCCAGGGCGACTGATCGCAACGCACTTGATGCATACCGCGCTGGTCGCAGGCTGGGCTGGCTCCATGGCGCTCTATGAGCTAGCTGTTTTTGATCCAAGCGATCCAGTTTTGAATCCAATGTGGCGGCAGGGCATGTTTGTACTGCCTTTTATGTCGCGTTTGGGTATTACGTCCTCTTGGGGCGGCTGGAGCGTTTTGGGTGAAACAGGCGTTAATCCCGGTTTCTGGAGTTTTGAAGGCGTTGCACTGGCGCACATCGTGCTCAGTGGCATGTTGTTTTTAGCTGCCATTTGGCACTGGGTTTACTGGGATCTTGAGCTATTTAGAGACCCTCGTACGGGTGAGCCGGCGCTGGATCTGCCCAAGATGTTTGGGATTCACCTCTTCTTGTCCGGTTTGCTTTGCTTTGGTTTTGGTGCCTTCCATCTCACGGGTCTATGGGGTCCTGGGATGTGGGTTTCTGACCCTTACGGCTTAACGGGCCATGTACAGCCTGTTGCGCCAGAATGGGGACCCGATGGCTTTAATCCTTTTAATCCTGGCGGTATTGTGGCTCACCACATTGCAGCAGGGGTTGTTGGCATTATTGCGGGTCTATTCCACCTGATTGTGCGTCCACCTCAGCGGCTGTATAAAGCTCTGCGGATGGGGAACATCGAGACGGTGCTTTCCAGCAGTATTGCGGCTGTGTTCTTCGCGGCATTTATTGTGGCTGGAACCATGTGGTACGGCACGGCAGCAACGCCGATTGAATTGTTTGGCCCTACCCGCTATCAGTGGGATGGCAGCTATTTTCAGCAAGAAATGGTGCGTCGGGTTCAAACCGATGTGGCCAGTGGAAAGAGTGTTGCTGAAGCTTGGGCAGGCATTCCTGAGAAGCTTGCGTTCTACGACTATGTGGGTAACAGCCCTGCAAAGGGTGGATTGTTCCGCACAGGCGCAATGGACAGCGGCGACGGGATTGCAAGACAGTGGCAAGGACACCCCATTTTCAAAGACAGTAATGGCGAAGAGCTTTTTGTGCGTCGTTTGCCTAACTTCTTTGAAACCTTCCCTGTGTTGTTAGTTGATGCTTCAGGTGAAGTGAAGGCGGACATTCCGTTCCGTCGGGCTGAGTCTAAGTACAGTTTTGAACAGAAGGGCATTACGGTCAGCCTCAACGGTGGCGCATTGGATGGTCAAACCTTCACCGATGCAGCAACGGTCAAGAAGTACGCCCGTAAGGCGCAGCTTGGCGAACCCTTTGAGTTTGATTCTGAAACTCTCAGCTCTGACGGGATTTTCCGCACCAGTCCTCGGGGTTGGTTTACCTTTGGTCATGCTTGCTTTGCTTTGCTATTCTTCTTTGGTCACATTTGGCACGGCGCTCGCACGCTGTTCCGGGATGTGTTTGCTGGGGTTGACCCAGACCTAGCTGAAGAGCAGGTTGAGTGGGGTTACTACCAAAAGTTGGGCGATACGTCCACTCGCAGTAGAGTTTAATTTCTTTTGATAAAGGTGTTCTAGAGCTGCACTGCTTCTTCTAGAGCACCTTTTTTGACGCTACACTGAACACTATCAAGATTTTTGTGAGGCTCCCATGGAAGCGATCGCATACGTATTCATTTTTGCCTGTTTGTTGGGCCTGTTCTTTTTTGCTATTTTCTTCCGCGAACCACCTCGGATCACGAAAGATTAGTTCGATTTAGATTTCATCAAAAATCCCCCTTAAGTTTATCTTGAGGGGGATTTTGCATACTAGGCTCAATGCGGCTCAACCGCTATGATGGAATGAGACGGCTCGGGGAATTAGCTCAGTTGGTAGAGTGCTGCGATCGCACCGCAGAGGCCAGGGGTTCGAATCCCCTATTCTCCATAGTTTGGGCGAATGGATGAAGGATAGAAAGACATGACCGAACGATGGACAGATGAAACCCTGGATAGGTTTGCTTCAACAGTCTCAACGGCTATCACAGCCAGCAATGAGCGACTGACCCGTATTGAACAATTGGTTGAGACAAATTCCCAAAAAATCACCGATCTCACTCAAGTGGTGGCTTCTAACAATCGATTTCTAGAGTCATTCAGCCAGGATTTAAGACGATACACCGACAACATGGATCGGCTGACCCATCAACTTGCCGCAAGCACAGCAAACAATAACCAAGACCGGATGGATGTCACCACACGGTTATCTGCCATTAACCGGAAGGTGGACGTAATCGCGTCTCACTTAGGGGTGAATCAATGAAGGCTAATGATCATAGCCCTATTCTCCATTACTTAAAGTTTCCTAAGATGAAGAGGGGCTGATGGCAAAGGTTATTGCTGTTACGGAAGCGTTCAAAAGCCTAGCAGACGTGGAAAGCCGATTGGGGCTGACTTGCAGTGAGGACAAAACCTTTTTTACAGAGTGGCGGGAGTCTTTGCCAGACCTGAGCGCAGTAGAGCAAGACCGATTAACCATTCTCCGTCAACGATTGCTCTATCATCGAGCGGATGCGGATTTACTAGAAGGTTCGGTGATGTTGCTGGTGGCTTCGCCGTTATTAGAATTGGCGGGATTTTATGATGCTCCCTTTAAGATGAAGGCGGAGGCTGCTGTTGAAATTGCGGTGGATGATGGTGAAGAGATTCTGCGCGGACGGATTGATGCTTTAATTTTGCAGCAGAATTTTTGGGTGCTGGTGCTAGAAGCAAAAAAGACGACGATTTCAACGCGATCGGCTTTACCCCAAGCGTTGGCGTACATGATGGCAAATACTCAGGCCACGCAGCCGACCTTTGGCATGATGACGAATGGGGATGATGTGTTGTTTGTGAAGTTGACCACGCAGCCCTCTGGTCAATACAGTCTATCGCGGGTGTTTTCGCTTTACACGTTGCCAGAGGAGTTACAGTCTGTTTTGCAGATTCTTAAGCAAATGGGGCAATCCATTTCTGAACAGGTTGGTTAATGACATCAATCTCTGACGATCTTCAAGCATTTGTAAGTTATTGGACACTGCTCAACTAACAGGTGATAAATAGCTTAAATACGTTATGCAGTAAGGCTTTTGAGTGTTTTTGCAGCACATTCCGAAAGCTCCTCACACCAAAGGTTTGGAGCCTCATCACCCGTTAAATAAAGAGTGCCCAAAGCGTATATGAGGGCTAAAAGGAAGGTACTCTTTTTCCGAGAAATCACCTAAGATGTCCTAAATAGAATTTTCAGATGAGCAGAGAAAATCTTAATGAAGTGCCAACATTGGTTCTGGGTTCCAGCAATCGTGGCGGGAAGCGTAATCCCTCAAACCCCTTCAGCCCTTGCAGTACGGTTAACCTATGATGTAGATTATTTTCTTGAAAATTCGTCCATTGGTAATATTTCCCTGCCCCGAGGTTCAAGGGTCGGTGGTGCAACCTTTAGTTATGAATCAAATAATCTGATAAACTTCGGGTCTCTTTTTAACGGGAATCCCATTTATATTAATGCGCCTGGTCAGAATATTGACCCTAACGATCCTACTGTGCCAAATTACCTTAGGGTAGGGCCTCCATCTACTCAATTCGGTAAACCATATAATGTCGTAGACCAATTTTCTGGCACACTACTGGGGACAAACTGGTCGCTAGTGAACAGATCGCCCGCTACTTTTCTGATCGGGACTCAACAATTACCGACTGGGAACGTTTCAACCTTTGATTCCGCTTTTAAAGTCGATATTCCTTTTCCCGATCCAAACAGTGTTCCGCCTAATTCCACACAGTTTGACTATCAATTTAATGCCAATCAATGGAATTTCACTCCTTTACGGAATTCTAGTAATCCTAATGAATTTCTTAGCGATCCAAGACGAATAGATATGGTGTCTACAGGAGGATGTGTAGACCCTTTGAGTGGTTGTAGAGATCCGTTTGCTTCTAGGGGCCTTTGGTTTTCACGGGATGACTCTACTTATACTGGATATGCGGATGGATTTTTTACCACTTCTCTGAGAACATCATTGCCAGGAGTGCCAGAACCTTCTGCTGAAATGATTGAAATCTTTGGTGGGCTGGTGCTATTCTTTGGCACCCTTGGCTCCAGATGGCGGAAAAAACTACGTGCTTAGTTTCAACAATTCTTCTGATTATTAGAAAATCGCGTGAACTGTCTTCAGCGCGTGAGGATTGTTAAACATGCAGCCCATTACCCTATATCGAAAAACCATCGGAGCGCCCATCCAAGTTGGCACAAGTCAAGGTGGGCTTTATGCCTTTATGATTGGCACCCAGCAAATTGCAAGCAGGGGGGAAATATTTGAGCGCCCCATTGTATTTATCAGCGCTAAGTCTACGCCAATCCCTAATGCAGACCAATGGATCGCCATCTCACAACTCATTCGCTTCTCACAGCCCAACGCCTGGAACTTTGACGAAACGGCGATCGCCCAAGTCATCCACAGCCACCTGATTGATGTCCTAGACCCATCCGCGGAAATAGGAGACTGAAGCGGGTAATGTCCCTGCTTCTAAATTAGTTTGTGCTTGTTAAAATGGGAAAATAAGGCAGAGTTCAGGAGCAGAAAGCGATGAAAGAGCGCAAAGCCCGAACAACCTCAGGGGACAAAACCATCTGCCTGCGGATGCCTGCGGATCAGGAC
>JANLSD010000135.1:0-7409 GCA_031362245.1 Acaryochloridaceae cyanobacterium OTE_25_metabat_464
CGTCCTCCATTGACACTAGGATAGGGTTCTCTAATCCTAGGCGCTGCTCTAGGACATAGCCCGCAGATCCTCGGGTTGCACCACTGAAGAACCCCCAGGCCACATTTCCTTGGGTTAAGTTTTCTAGATATGGTGAATGCATTAGAAGCGGCTCGTTCTGGATATATCCTGAAAAGTTTTCGCCTCGATACTGGGTTTGGAAAAAATCCACAATCCATTGAAAGTCAGGCAGCGTCGCCACCTTATCCTGCATTTTCAGAAAGCGGGCAATGAGTTCCCCAGAGGCTTCCCAGTCATTGTTCCAACAGCCTTCTGCTTTAAGAGCATCAATGTCATCGGGGGTGGGGCGATATTGGCCTTGGGTAAAGTGCTCAACGGTATCTGCGATCGCCCGTCGGTATGAACCCGCCACATCTCTGACCACACCATCAATATCAAACACCACGATCGCGTTTGGAGTTGGAAAATCCATAGGTTTGCAATACCGTCAGTAAGTAGAGCTAAATTTTATAGCACTCCGCCTCAATTAAGAAGGTTAGTACCCAAAGAATGCGGTAAGATCATCGATTGTAGATTATGTAGCAGTCAGCACATTGGCTGGAGGTATATTTGTCCAAGTTTATTCTGAAGGTTCTCTGGCTTGATGAGAACGTTGCACTCGCAGTCGATCAAGTTGTCGGCAACGGCACCAGCCCCCTCACCTCCTATTTTTTCTGGCCCCGCGCTGATGCTTGGGAAGATCTGAAAACAGAATTAGAAAAAAAAGCCTGGATTTCAGAGGTGGATCGGATCCAAATTCTGAATCAAGGGACGGAAGTGATCAACTATTGGCAAGAAGAAGGGCGCAAAAGACCCGTTGATGAAGCCAAGACCCGCTTTCCTGAGGTTGTCTTTACGGGAACCAACTAAGACGACTTGAATCCAATCTATCGTTTGGTTAAGTCAGGTTTATTTCATATTCAACAACCTTCCAAAAACACCGTGCGTCTGTACGGTGTTTTTAGGGTTTTATAGGCCAATTCAAGGCTTTAGGGTTAGGGCAGCGATCGCCACCCCACCCCATCCCACCACCAACAGCAATCCACCCATCGGCGTCACAGGCCCAAGCCAGGATGCATTGCCTAGGCTCAATCCGTAGAGGCTCCCAGAAAAACAAACGATACCAGCCACAAAGCAACAGCCTGTGATTTTCAAAAGTACGCTGGGTTCCTTATACCAGAGTGCCAACAGCCCCACCCCAAGCAAAGCAAGGGCATGATACATCTGATATCGCGCTCCGGTTTCGACCAAGGTCAAAGCCGATAGAGACAGCACCCCCCGCAATGAATGAGCTGCAAAGGCCCCAATCAAGACAGATAAACCTCCCAGTATTGCCCCCAAAGCAATCCATAGATTACCCATTATCTCAGTCTCCTCAAAGCCTTAGGCTAACGTACCTTGGCGTAAAGCCCGCACCACGTCAATCGTCTGAGCCGCCGCCGTCTCAACCTCCTCCAAGGTCGTAAAGCGCCCCAGGCCAAACCGCAAAGAAGCCGATGCCAAGGTGCGATCGCGGCCCAACGCCAATAACACATGGGAGGGCTTCGCATCCCCCGACGCACAGGCAGAACCCGAAGACACCGCAATATGCGATCGCAGCCCCAACAACAGCGCAGCCCCATCTACTCCAGCAATACTGACATTCAGAGAGCCAGCCAGCCTTTGGGTCGGGTGTCCGTTCAAATAAACCCCGTCTAAGGTTTGGAGTTGGGTATGGAGATAATCGCGCAACCGCCTCAGCCGTTCTCCCTCTTGGGGTTGCTCCGCCACCCCTAACGCAACCGCCTTCCCAAAGCCCACAATCTGATGGGTTGCCAAAGTCCCCGAACGAAACCCACACTCCTGCTCACCGCCATGAATCTGAGGGGCAAGCTGCACCCGTGGCGATCGCCGTCTCACATAAAGTGCTCCAACCCCCTTCGGGCCATACAGCTTATGAGCCGTCAAAGACATCAAATCAATGGACATCCCCTGAACATCCAAAGGAATCTTGCCAATCCCTTGGGCGGCATCCGTATGAAACAAAACCTGATGGGCACGACACAACGCCCCAATCGCTGCGAGGGGCTGCAACACCCCAATTTCACTATTCGCCGCCATCACGGATACCAACACCGTATCAGAGCGCAACGCCTGGGCCAGCCCCTCAAGATCAATTAACCCATCGAGCAATACCTTCAAGTACGTTACCTCAAACCCAAGGCGCTCTAGGTATCGGCAGGGTTCTAGAACGGCACGGTGCTCCGTCTCCAGGGTAATGATGTGACGGCCCCGCTGAAGATACGCCTCGGCAACGCCCTTGATGGCCAAATTATTGGCTTCCGTCGCACCACTCGTAAAAATAATTTCCTCGGGTTCCGCATGAATTGCATCTGCGATCGTTTGCCTTGCATGCTTTACCGCCGCCGCCGCCGCCCAGCCATAAGAATGACTCTGGCTGGCTGGGTTCCCAAATTGCTCGCTCAGGTAGGGCAGCATTAATGCCAAAACCTGTGGATCTATGGGCGTTGTTGCATGCCCATCCAAATAAATAGGATGTTGACTCATGTCTCTCGCCATCATGGGAATTGACACTCCCGTAAAAGCACTGAAGCGAACTAAACCCCTGAGAACGCTTCAGGACTAGGTGTTCTTGTATATAAATACTTTAGAACAACTGGAAATAAATCAACTCGAAACCCTCGAATCTCCGATCCATAACCATCAAAGCAACTCGTCCAAACCTTGAACGATGCTGCCTCTGCATTGGGTTACTTCTTGGATGGACGTGCTTTCGCAGAAGATCTTGGCTTCACGGTCTTAATAGAGGTAGCAGCCTTCGACTTAGACGCAGCCGTCTCCGATTTCAAGAAGTAGCTAGAAGGCGTTGGTGATTTCTCCCATCGCTCATCTTTGACCCCTTTCAGAAGCGCCGTCTTGATGCGGACCCGTTCATCCTTGAGATCTTCAAGGCTTAGATCACCGTAAAGGGCCTTAATAATCGTGTCATGGTGAAGCACTTCACCTTTGTTCTTTTTCAGCACAATCTCGATCGCATCTAACTTCTTCATCCCAGCATAAGCAGCCAGGAAAGGAAGTGATTTACGCTTACTTCCAGGGTCCTTTGTCGCTAATTTAGCTTTAGGGACCGGAGCAGCCTTAGCTTGCTTGGGCTTACTGGGCTTGGGTTGCACGGGTTTCGCTACAGCAGGTGTGGCGATCGCCTTACTCGCTTTTGTAGCCTTAGCCCCTTTAGCCGTTGGACGGCCTTGGCCCTTCAAGGAACCGATAAAATAACTAGAGGGAGTGGCTGCCTTCTGCCACATCCCTTTTTGAACACCTTGAAACAGAGCCGTTTTCATTCTCAGACGCTCTGCTTTGTGCTCCGCTGCACTCAAGTTACCGTAAAGGGTTTGCACCACACTATCAATGGTGACTTCTTGGTTGCGAGTTGCCTCTAACACTTGGGCGATCGCATCGAGCTTCTTCAGACCTTGATAAGCGGGCAAAGGGGTTAGAGAATTGCGCTTACTAGACGCTTTTTCTGCCTTTGGAGTGCCTTTAGAGGCGGTTCGTTTTTGGGTACGAGGTTTAGAAACTGGGGCATTATTTGGAACCGAAACAGGCTCCGTTACCGTTAAGGAAGGTGTAGGGACTGGCTGAACTTCTAAGGCTTCAATGGGATCACTGAGTGCTAGGGTTGGTACAGTTGAGTCAAGCTGGGGCAGTAAGGGTTTTAAGTCACGAGTTGGCAATAGCTGATTGAGAAGTAGCGCATTCACATGGGAAAGCTGTTCCCGAAGATATCCAGATTTAGAATTTGCCTCAGTTAACGCATATTCATACTGCGACTTTAGCGAAATGAGGAGATCAAGGGAGGTTTGTTCTGGGGTATTTGCTGTCATTTCCTAATACTTAAGAGGAGAATTACAATATCCTATACTACTACTCCTTTGGAATTCAAACAGGCTTTATTGAATAAACAAAGCGTCTTAACAAGAAAAATGTTATGGATTTATAGTGTCAAAGCCAGCCAGCTAACCAACAATAAAATTCCGTATTCCCCTCTAAATATGGTGTTCCACTCCGCACGGGCACCCAAACATCAGGCTAATTGTGGGCAAGATTATCCTATGAGATTATTAGTCAACAGCACAATTCAACTTAGGATTCGATCCATTAAGATCAGGAGATCCTTAACTGCGATCGCCCCCCGGTCGGCAGACTAAATAGGCGGCTTCTACGAGGGTTTCGTCAGGGATAGTGCCCAAGTGATTGGGGCTATCTGGCCATAGGAGCGATCGCAGTTGACGAGCCAGTTTTGCTGTCACTTGTTGACGATCCGCAGGACTCAATCCAGAACGATGGCCTAGAAAATTTTGTAGCACAAAGTAATGATCCACAGATAGTGCAGCGGGGTCTGTTTGCGACTGGAGAATCTCCACGGTATCTTGGGTAATCGTACTAAAGACAGTCGGAACGGTCGCCGTCTGCTGTTGGGAAGAATTGTCTTCTTGAATGACAAGAGTACCCGCTGCCATATCGCCTAAACGCTTTTCAGAGCGACCAAACAAAACCAAAATCAGGCCAATAAAAAAGAAGCCTAGGTCAAACCAACCCACAAAACTACGAAGGGCGGCTTCCTTCACACCAATCGGCTGACCATCATCTCGCACCACTCGAATTTTGGCTAACCGCTTTCCAGGGGTTTGTCCACGCCAAAGGGTTTCCCAAGTGATGAAATATCCATTGGTCAAAGCAAAGGTTAGAATTCCGGCGATCGCCACTGTCCACAAATTCAAGTCATCCACCGAAACGCGTCCGAACCTCGCTGAAATCACTGGCAAAAGAGCATAGAAATAGACCCATGCACCCCCTAGCCACAGCAGCGTCAAGCCAAGATAGACAATCATTTGGTCAATCAACCAAGCAATGGTACGGCTGCCAATCCCCCCAAGGGCAAAATCGAGATCGACACCCTCAGGCGTTTGCATCGCCACTCGACGCAAAAACCGTCGAGGATCCATTGAGGCAACACTCAAATCAAAGGAAATCCCCACCTTTGCCGTCGCCAAATCATAGAAATTGACCGCCTTCACCGCCTGCCACAGGGGAAACGTAATCACCCCCGTCACCAGACTTACAAAGGGGACAAATAAATTGATCGAAGAAGACAGCAACACAATCGGCAGCAGAATCACCCATAGGGCAAAGCCAATCGTCAAAATACTCCATCCCTTGCCACGGGTTAGGTTCCAACTTCGAATCAATGCTTCGATGGCGGAGTAATGGTTTTCAATGGCAAGAACTGCATCAAAAAAACCAAGCCGAGCCGCCAAATAGAGACCAGCCATCGTTGCACCCAAGACATAGATCGCCCCTAGGGCAACGCTCACTAACACAAAGGTTCCACTCAATTGTGGGTCTACAATTTGGGTCAGCAGTTCTCGCCAAGCGGGGGCAAGCAAAACATAGGCATAAAACCCAACGGCAGCGAAGGAGCCATAGGCCAACAGCAAAATCAAATCAAACAGCACCCAGGCCAACCAATAGGCCCAAAGACGACGCAAAATAACTTGACGAAACAGTTCATTGGGTTCAACCCGTTTCTGAAGCGTGTTAAACCCCATCCGCATCATCAGCCCACTAACCGCCGCCATCCGCGCAAATGGAAATAACATCAACGGCAATGCAAAAGTCGCCCCTAAAACAGCGCCGACAAAACCAACAGCCGGATTGGAAGACCCTAAAGCGCCTGTCAGAAACAGGTTCACAACCAGAAATACAACGGCAAAGATAATGATGCCACCAAAAACCGCCAACCAGAGCCAGAGGTGAGACAGCAAACTGCGGACAAAATGATCATTAAAATTAAGTCGAAACGCCTGGAAGCCGATTGTGATAATGTTGCCCATCGTCAACGACGGTACAGAAGCTTGAATCGAATCGGTTTTGGGCGTCATAAAGCAGCACAACGGCTTGGCGTTAGGGATAAAACAAAGCAATGAATGGCAAAATTACCGAGGCTGAGGTTTCGGTTTCGGAGCTTTCAACTCAAGAACCACTGGGGCTTTGACGACTGGAGCTTCAACCACGGGAGCTTCGATGACTGGAACTTCTGGAGCCGGAGATGCTGCGGCTGGAGAGTCTGAAACCAACGCTTCAGGTTCAACAAACTCCGCCGCGTCTTCTTGAGGCTCAGCCTGCACTTTTTGCTGATGTTGTGTCATCCGCTCTTCAGCCTCAGCCATTACGGTTTCAAGAGAATCCAGCATTTCACCTGGGCGGTTCTCTAAGACACTGGTGGATAGCGAAATCCGACCACGCTGTTCATCTAGATCTGTAATCACCGCTTTAATGACCGTACCAATGGGCATTAAAGAATTTACAGAGGAGACGTATTTTTGGCTAATGTTATTAATATGCAGCAGAGCACTCACGCCGCCCAAATCAACAAATGCACCAAAGGGGCGTAGATCGGCAACCTTACCACTCACCAACTGTCCAATGGCGAGTTCAGTCATGCGTTGAGCGCGTTGGGCCTGTCGCTGGGACAAGACCAGCTTTTTGCGTTCTGGATCGGCTTCTAAAATACAGACGGTCATGAGCTGACCCACTAATTCTTCAATATTTTCGCGCTGAACCACATGCGATCGCGGGATAAACGCCTTGATGCCCTTCACATTGGCCGTCAGCCCCCCCTTATTGGTTCCATTCACACGCACTTTAAGAGTGTGTCCCGGTTCCAACGCCTGAAGCTGCACCCAAAATGCTTTAATTTCAAGCTGACGCAGTGACAGCGTAATTTGACCATTTTCATCCTGGGCGCGAATAATCAGGAACTCTCGCTCAGTCTGAATGGGCAAAAACTCCTCTAGCTTTTGGTCAGCCCCAAGGGTCACTTCCCGCAGGGGCAGAAGGGCAGCAGATTTACCGCCAATATCAACATAAGCCCCATCATTGCCGTAGTTCGCGATCTTACCAACAACCGTTTGACCGACTTCAAAAGAGAAATCGTGCTGGTCAAGGGCCTTTAAAAAGTCGTCGTGTGAAAAACTCAAGCTCGTAATCCTAATTCGCTCTACATGATTCGCTATTAATTGATTCTACCCAAGCTGACGCCCGCGTTCCAACTTCTGTTCATCATTCGGTACGGTTGACGAACCAAAATTAAGCCATTCACCCCACCACAATGCATTGAACAGGGTTTTAGGATTGGGTGCGATCGCCCTTAATCATTCGCCAAAATCTAAGTTAAAGTCACGGGGAATAACGAAACATTCAGGCCCAACCTAAATCAGACGAAGATCTCAGCCAACACCAAACAGAAGCGTTACACTCGTAGAATTCATTTTAGAGACGGCAACGTATGAAACGAAGACTAGGAAAAC
>JANLSD010000156.1:0-7184 GCA_031362245.1 Acaryochloridaceae cyanobacterium OTE_25_metabat_464
GCGCTTTTACCTGCTCTCCCTTTAGAGACCTTAATGGCTTTGCTTATGACAACCACTGGCTTAAAAATCTCCTCCTTGCTTCCTCCCTCAATGGCAGAGGCATGGGCAAATTTTCTGGACACAAACTAATTTAGAAGCAGACACATCAAGATGCAAAAAAGGATATCTCCGTAGATTTCTAATGTTGAACAAGGCGATCGCTGTTGGAATTACTCAACGACGGTGGGGCTGTCACAGAAGCATCCGTTGCTGTGCGATCGCTGTGAAACGGTCATTGAAACGGGTCTAAAAACTGGTGAAATCGTAGAAAAAACCGAGGGATTTAGTTGAGCTGAAGGTTCAATCTAAAGAACAAGACAGCACTTGAGTCTAAAAAACCTAAATTTGGAGACATAGAAATCCGATCTCCAAATTTAGGCTAAATAATGCCTTCAAAAGATCATGCATAAGAGAGAAGACGAATTGTAGCGTTTGTTTTAACTTAAAGGGGCCGTGTCGGATCTGTAGACCCTGATGATTACCGTCCATCACCTTAATAATTCTCGATCCCAACGCGTATTATGGCTACTAGAAGAACTTGAACTAGAGTACGAAATCAAGTACTACAAGCGCGATCCAGCCACCATGCTAGCGCCAGATTCACTGAAGCAGGTGCATCCTTTAGGCAAATCTCCAGTCATTACTGATGGCACGCTAACTATCGCAGAATCTGGAGCAATCATTGAATACTTAGTGGATAAGTATGGCGGAGGACAATTTGCGCCACCATTAGGGATGCCAGAACATTTACGCTACATTTATTGGCTGCATTATGCGGAAGGCTCAGCTATGCCGCCCTTGCTCATGAATTTGGTGTTTAATCGGATTGAGCAGCAACCCATGCCCTTCTTTGCAAAGCCCATTGCCCGATCCATCTCAAGTCAAGTCAAAAAATCATTCATCAACCCTCAAATTACTCAGCATCTTAACTATCAAGAAGCCGAACTTGAGAAAAGCTTGTGGTTTGCAGGCGATCAATTTAGTGCAGCCGATATTCAAATGAGTTTCCCTATCGAGTTGTCAGATGCACAAAAACATTTAGGCAGTAATCGACCTAAACTTACATCTTTCCTAAGTCGTATTCATGCCCGTCCTGGCTATCAGAAAGCATTAGAGCGAGGCGGCGAATATCAAATGGTTGGTTAAAATTCAGAAAAATCTTATTAACGCAGATTAATTGTTAAGATAAGAAACAAAGCTTTAAAGATTATCTAGCACTGCCGAGCCAGGAAAATCCTCATATTTTTGATTATGAATTTTAGCAAATTCTATGTATTCCGAATCTGTTTTAGCTAAGATCCATTTCTCGTAAAAGATTTTGGCAGACTCACCTTTAACTGGGTCTTCTTGAATAGGGAGAATCACTTTAGAGTTTTGAGCATACTTACGTCCTGTTTTATGATTAGCATAACGGCGAGAGCGGGTATAGCCCATTTGTAGAAATTTTCGTGCCATGTCCATTCCCACAAAATCACGATTTAGCTTGTATTCAAGAAACAAACTATAAATCTTTTCTGACGATTGTTTTGCTATTTCTGGTGTTTTGAATCTCCAATAGGGCAAAATTTCGCTTTTATAAGGTTCAATCAGTAGAACTCCCTGCTCCCCGCGTCCGATTTGATACAGTTCTGGGTGCTGCCTAAAATTAATTTCTTTAAAGTTTAGAGAGTAGTCAAAATTCTTCGTTTTTTTTGTTGACAAAATCATTTTTGAGATCTTCAAGTGTTTCAGTTCAAAATTTACTAAATCCAAACCCTAACAAAATCAGCCTATCGAATGAATTTAATGTTAGACAAATAGATAAATCTCTTTAGTAAAGTAGATGGGCGGAAAACGAAAAGATGCTATAGTCTAATCTATAGTTTTCTGAGTTTTTGATTTTGACAAAATAATTAAAGACCAGAATTAATTTTAGGCTTCAAAAGATAAAAACTTTGTAGGTTCAAAAAAGATATGAAGCCAAAAACAGTATTAAAATTATTAAAAGAAACTTTTGCCGAATGGCAGAAAGATAGAGTTCCTCTTCTGGCAGCCTCATTGGCTTACTACACTGTATTTTCTATTGCGCCTTTGTTAATCATCGCTATTTCTATTGCGGGTGTCTTTTTTGGCGAAGAGGCAGCTCGGGGCGAAATTATTGGCCAGATTCAAGGCTTGATTGGTAAAGACAGCGCATCTACTATCCAGGGAATGCTTCAAAATACCCAAAAGTCCAACTCTGGGGGCACTATTGCGACTGTATTTGGAGTAATTACGCTATTGCTGGGTGCTTCAGGTGTTTTTGGTCAGCTTCAAGAAGCGCTAAATATTATTTGGGAAGTCAAACCCAAACCAGGCCGAAACTTAGTCAAGTTTATTCAGGGTCGATTTCTTTCATCTGCAATGGTTTTAGTGATTGGGTTTTTATTACTTGTTTCTTCAGTTCTTTCAACGATATTGGTAGCCATAACGCACTTCATTAGAAATTTATGGCCTGGGTTCCAATTTTTAGGACAATCTCTTGACTTTCTACTTTCTTTATTTGTTGTCACACTACTTTTTGCTTCTATTTATAAGGTTTTACCAGACGTAAAAGTTCCGTGGCGTAATCTTTGGGTGGGTGCTGGGGTAACAGCTCTATTATTTAATTTTGGCAAATATTTAATTGGTCTTTATTTAGGTAGTAGTGGAATTGGCTCAGCCTATGGTGCAGCAGGATCCATCATTATTGTTTTAGTTTGGGTTTTTTATTCTGCACAGATTTTACTTTTGGGTGCGGAATTTACCCAGGTTTATTCAAAATATTTAGGTACGCCCATACGTCCCTCTCAACATGCAGTCTCCGTCCACGATTGGTCGGATAAATAGCCTTAAATTTAAATATTACGTAGAAGATCTACTTTAAGCGTTCTGCCAATAGCGTGTATCGCTCTCTGTGCTTCATCTGTTCTATCGCTAAATGGATCTCCTTTTGAGAGCAAACCATGACCGCCAGTTTTTAAGCATGGGTGAGTCCGGCATAGATTAAATTACGACTTAGCATCGCAAAATGCTAGGGGAAAATCGGCAGGATGACCACTGAATACTCACTACCCTGGGCCTTGGAATTTCCGCAGAAGCCGACCGTTTGTTCTTCTGGATCTCAAACCCTACAATTAAGACTGTTACAGCAACTCCAAAGCTTTACTGAGACATCACGCATGGGATCTCACCTCCGATTTATTCTGGCTTCTGCCTCTCCTGCCCGCCGTCAGTTACTCAAAACCATCGGAATTAATGCAGAGGTGGAGCCGAGTCAATTTGATGAGTCGACAATTCAAACCACCAAACCCGTTGATTTAGTCCAAACCCTCGCCTTTGGAAAAGCGCGTCTTGTGGCCCAGCAACATTCCTCCGCCCTGGTTTTGGGCTGCGACTCTGTGATGGTGCTTGAAGATGAGATTTTGGGCAAGCCAAATGACCGAGGAGATGCGATCGCCATTTTCTAGGGGCAAAATCATGGAAGGGCTGACAACCATTGAGTCCATCCTCGAATGCTTAGTCTTAATTTGCCATACCCACCCGATCAGCAAATTGACCTTTCCCCCACTGACCACTCACCTGGCCTGGTTAATCCAGGCACTACGGCAAACACCGGAGCTAAATCTTGACCCAATCGAGCAGACGCCTATTGACTGAAGTGCAGATTTAGCTAAAAATAGGAGAAGCTTATTAAGAATAACTCTCAAATAGAATCGATAGAAGAAATCAATGAAACAAACGAGCTACATGGGATGGATGCTGGGCAGCCTACTGCTCGCCACTAGCGTTGGATGTGTCTCTCAACCCCAAGCATCTGCGCCCATCACCGTCGTCTTTCCGAGTCGCTCCGACAGCAGCGATTTGCAGCAAAAAGCGGATGCAGTCGTCAAGCTGTTGGCGCAAGAATCCGGGCTAAATCTTCAGGCGAAGGTTGCTGATGAGACCGCAGCGGTAGAGTCCTTGGCTGCCAATCGAGCCGATATTGCGTTTTTAGGCAGTCGCGCAGCCTTAAAAGCGGAGAAATTGGCTAACGCCCAGATGTACTTAGCAGAAGTCCGCTCCAGCTACTCCGGTGGACATACCTATAACTCCATCTTTGTGGTGCCCAAAGACAGTCCGTTAAATGATCTTAAATCCCTAAAAGGGAAACGAATGGCATTTACCTCACCCACCTCTGGCTCTGGGTTTATTGTTCCCGTAGGGCAGTTGATGAGTGAAAAACTAGTCACTGGCAAAGATAAGCTCGATCAATTCTTTGGCAAAGTCACCTATGGCGGTAGCTATAGTAAAGCGCTTCAAGCCGTTCTGCGCGGACAGGCCGATGTCGCCGCAGTTTCAGAATATGCGCTGTTTCCACCCCACATCACTGAAGCCGAGGCCAAAAAACTGCGAGTCATATATAAAACCTCTGGTGTGCCCGCCCACGGTGTGGTGATCGATGATGATGTGCCCACAGCAACCCGAGAAAAGATCGTCGAGGCCATGCTAAAGCTGAATTCTGGCAGTAACAATGCGCTGCTGAAATCTCTATACAACTCAACGGCTCTGGTCAAAGTCAACCATGACCAACATCTCGCGCCGATGGCTCAGGCACTGAAAAAGATTGGTATGGATCTATAAGCGATGTCTTTGATAGACAGTATCCCTGCCATCACCTGCCAAGACTTATGCATTAGTTATAAAAGTTCTCAGAATCGATCCATCCTTAATAAGATTAATTGTCAAATTAATCTGGGTGAATTCGTCGCGGTTTTGGGGCTAAATGGTGCGGGTAAGTCTACTTGGCTGCGCTGCTTGGCGGGGTTGGTACCGTTCCAACAGGGCACTCTGCATGTCCTTGGTCATGCCTCTACTCCAAGTAACTATGGTCAGATTCGCCAACATCTGGGCATGGTGGCCCAGGGTGGCGGGCTGATTCCGCAGCTTTCGGTGTTAGATAATGTACTGTGTGGCTGTCTGGGGCGTTATTCCAGTCGCCAGACCTTAGGCGGATTTCCTGCCCATGAACACAAGCGCGCCCATTTACTGCTCCAGCAACTCGATTTGACAGAAAAGTGCTCCCATTCGGTTAAACAGTTGAGTGGCGGTCAACAGCAACGGGTGGCGATCGCCCGTGCCCTGATGCAGAATGCCAAGATTTTGTTGGCAGATGAACCTACCAACGGCCTGGATATCGTGATGGCCAAACAGGTCATGGAGACCCTCGCCCAGCTCAATCAAGCCCAAGGACTCACGATCATCGTCGTCCTTCACGATCTGGAAATGGCGATCGCCTATGCCCAAAGGGCTATCATTCTCGATCTCGGCCAAATCTATTACGATGGTTCCACCTTCGGCTTACGCGATAAATTTGCCGAACTTCAGTCTAGATCCGTCCCTTCCCCTCTAAATTTTTAGTGTCTAAACCGTCTCTCTCCAATCGTCATCCGCTTCAGCACTTTAAAAAGCTAGCTATCCCACTGCTGGTTGTGGGAGTTTACCTCTGGGCTGGGCAAAGCCTCAGCCTAGACCTGCAAACGCTACAGACGAGCTGGCCCTATGTGCTGAACTTTTGCATGCGCTTGTTTCCCCCAAATCTTTCGGTGCTAGATATCGCCTTCAAATCTCTGCTGGAAACCGTACAGATGTCTCTATGGGGGACAACCTTGGGAGCATTGATGTCCATTCCCATTGCGATCGCCAGTGCCCACAATACTGCGCCGCCCGTCGTCCAGTGGATTGCTAATTTTCTGCAAAATGTCGTCCGTTCGGTGCCGTCTATCGTACTGGGGCTAATTTTTGTATCGGCAACGGGACTGGGTGCGCCAGCGGGAACGATGGCGCTCAGCATCTATACCATTGGCTATCTCGCCAAATTTTTCCAAAAAGCCATTGAGGCGATTGATGGACGCTCGGTCGATTCTTTGATTGCAATGGGTGCCAAACCCCTCCAAATTTTTCACTATGGCGTTCTGCCGCAGATTATGCCCTTGATGTTGGGCTATACATTTTGGATGTTTGAGTACAATATCCGCGCTGCCTCAGTCTTGGGCGTGGTCGGGGCTGGGGGAATTGGCTTCCAACTCAAAACCTATATCGATGGCTTTGAATACCAAAAGGCGACGACCACGATCTTGCTGCTGTTGCTCGTGGTCACGGCGATCGACTTTTTGAGCAGTAAATTAAGACAGCGCTTAGAATCTTAGGCTGCAATCTTAATCTGAAGATCTTGCCATCTACAACGCCAATTCCACAATCACAGGGGTATGGTCGCTGGGCTGAGGCAGCGATCGCGGTTCCTTATCAATCACACAGGCGATCGCCTTCTCATAGAGATCGGGGGTTAAATAATGATGGTCGATCCGCCAGCCCAAATTGCGCCGAAATGAAGCAGCACGGTAGTCCCACCAGCTATAGTGACCCTTCTCCTCCGTAAACTTGCGAAAGGCATCGGCAAAGCCCAAATCCAACACAGACTGAAGCACCGTACGCTCCACCGAAGACGCCATGATGTGGTCGCCCTTGCCGTCTGGCTCGCAAATATCGCGATCTTCTAAGGCAATATTGAAATCCCCACACATCAAAATGGGTTTGCCTTCCGCCTTGAGCTGGGTTAGGTACTGGTGCAGCACCCCAAACCACCGGAGCTTGTACTCATACTTTTCGCTACCAATCGAAGACCCATTGGGCACATAGAGATTCACCAGCCGAATCCCTGGCGCAATCACGCCTGTAATCACCCGCTTTTGCTCGTCGAGCTGTTGAGCATTTTCTAAGGCTTGCGTACCTTCTAGGACTGGGCTGAAGCCGTTGATGACGTTCTCTAGGGGATGGCGACTAATCAAGGCCACACCGTTATAGGATTTCTGACCCGAAATATAGAGATGGTAGCCCCGCTCTTCAAAGGGAGCACGGGGAAATACCTCATCCGGCACCTTGGTTTCCTGCACACAGAGGACATCTACGGCGCTGCTTTCGAGCCAATCCAGCACATGGGTGAGGCGAGAGCGAATGGAGTTGACATTCCAGGTGGCAATTTTCATGAAATCCTGACCAATACTCAACCAATCGCCATAAAAAAAGAAGGCTCCAAATTTTGGAACCCTCTTTTGAAAGTACCCCCAGGGGAATTCGAATCCCCGTCGCCTCCGTGAAAGGGAGGTGTC
>JANLSD010000318.1:0-2493 GCA_031362245.1 Acaryochloridaceae cyanobacterium OTE_25_metabat_464
CACATTCAAACTAGCCATGCGCATAATAAAAATTATGCTTGACGTAACACATAAAGTTTAGCATGACAACACATATGTCAAAAATACATAGACAAACGAACAAAGCGATTTGCAGAGGGAGAGCGAGTTAAAGAATCTCAAACATTTGAAAGACAAGCCTACAAACGTCTAGAGATTCTAGAAGCCGCACCAAACAAAGAAGCTCTCATGATGCTGCCCAGCAATCGCTTTGAAGCATTAGGTGGCGATAGCTTCGCACCAAGAGTCCGCCAAGGCCAATACAGCGTCCGTATCAATGATAAATGGCGCATTTGCTTTGAATGGCCTGACGAAAAAGAAGATCCATTCAACATCGAGATAGTAGATTACCACTGAAGGAGAACCATTCTATGACACGTCCCGCAGTCCACCCTGGCGAAATTTTAGCCGACGAACTCCAAGAGCTAGGAATGAGCGCCGCAGAGCTGGCTCGAACCCTTCATGTCCCCACCAACCGAATCACCCAAATTCTAAATGGTCAACGCGCCATCACCGCCGATACAGCCCTACGCCTCGGTCAGTGGTTTGGGACTGGCCCTGAATTGTGGCTTAACTTACAAAAAGCTTATGAACTGCGTTTAGCACAACAGCAAGTCGGACAAGAAATCCAACAAACCATCAAACGCCGTCTGCTGACTCAAGAACCTCAACCAATGCAGGCTTAAAGTCTCAGATTCCAATTCAATAGAGTCTTAGCACAATGCAATCAGCTACTTTTGAGCAGCTTACGCCTGCTGCGGCTCAGATCATTTTAGGGCAGTCACCCGAACGGATTCGGAAAGCGTTTGTTCAACGTGCAGCGGAAATTGATTATCCGGTTGAGGTAGTGCTCGAAATGGCAATGGCTGGATATTTAGATCGTAAGGCGATGGCATTTGTAGACTGTAAGCCTGAACGCGGGAAATGACGAGTCGCATGAGCTTAGCTGCCGCACGGGCGATCGCACCTCCAGTAAAATTACAAAGACTTGGTATGGCGATCGCATCTCGTGAAAACTGACTCCATCTTCTACCGATTATTTCAGGCTGCTCCTGGCATCCTCTTTGAGCTGCTGGGGCAATCCCCTGACCTAGCGCAAGGCTATCAATTCGAGTCCGTCGAAATAAAACAGTTGGCCTTTCGTCTTGACGGTGTGTTTATCCCCAAACCTGACACACCAGACCAAACGGTTATTTTTTTAGAAGTGCAGTTCCAACACGATCCGGTCTTTTATCACCGCTTCATGGCGGAGATTCATCTGTACTTAAAATTGCATCCCAAAACCTTTGACTGGACGGCAGTCGTTATCTTCCCTCGCCCTTCAGCAGAACCCCGCGAAACCCGATTATTCCGCAACCTCATCAACAGCGACCAAATGCATCGGATTTATCTGAACCAACGCCCAGTAGAGCTGGATGATTCAGTCGGCATAGGGTTGATGCGTCTGATTGTGATGAAGCAGAAAGAGGCGATCGCCCAGGCTAAAAATTTGTTGAACAGAGTCCAGCAGCGGTCTTCCACAGACCCTCAGTTTTCAGCGATACTGGAGATCATAGAGACGGTGATTGTCTACAAATTTCCAAAACTGAGTCGGGAGGCGATTGAAAAAATGCTGGGATTAAGCGAACTCAAACAAACCAGAGTTTATCAAGATGCTCTCCAAGAAGGCGAACAGACTGGCGTTCTTAAAGGCAAACTTGAGGGGGAGCGATCGCTCATTCTTCGCCAGCTCACCCGCCGCATTGGTGACGTAAATTTAGAACTGCAATCACAAATTCAATCTTTATCCCTCACGCAGCTTGAATCTCTCGGTGAAGAACTGCTAGATTTCTCGACACCGAATGATTTGGTGAAGTGGTTAGGCAGAAATCAGCCCTAATCTATGAGGCGGCTTAAAAAGCCTCATCACGGATGACCGTCAACCCAAGATCCTTATATTCCGTCAGCGTCTCAGTCGCCACCGTTGAAGCCGTCACCAAATACGTCAGCGCCTGAATCGGCCCTACCACATAGGTCGCCGCCGTATCCAACTTCGCCGCCGTCGCCAAACCCACTACCTCAGCCGATCGCGCAATCATCGCTCGTTTCACATGGGCTTCATCCAAATTCTGCACGCTAATCCCCACCTCTGGGTGCAGACTGCAAACCCCCAACAAACACAGATCCGCCCGAATCATCCCCAAAGCTTCAACCGTCGCCGCGCCCACATTTACCAACGCCTTCTTATAAAGCTGCCCGCCTAACATCACCACCTCAATTTGTGGATGTTCCGCCAATGCGATCGCTATAGACATCTCCATAATATAAACCGTTTAATTATTTTATAATAAAAACGACCTTTTTTAGGCTATAGACCCATGAGTATACTCTCTGAGCATATCCGACAAAATCCTGAAAATACCAAACGGCTAATTGGCATTGATTACGCATCATTGCAGGAATTAATAGCGCGTTGTGAGTTAGAGCATCAAAAAC
>JANLSD010000216.1:0-23126 GCA_031362245.1 Acaryochloridaceae cyanobacterium OTE_25_metabat_464
GGGCATTTTATGGGGCGATCGCCTTCATCCTGGGCATTATCTTCATCCAAAAGGCCATCCAGCTCATCCAAACGCCTGAAGATAAATCCGTAGCACGATCGGTCTTCAAGTTTTCTATTCTTTATATGATGATGCTTTGCCTAGGGATGACCATTGATAGCCTGCCCTTTGTGCAGGATGTGATGTCCTATGTCACCCAGCCCCTTGAAGCTATCCTTCACGAGATTCCCATGTTCGGCTAGAGAGTCAGAGAAGACGTCTAATACAAAAGCCCTCTGGAACTTTGTTCCAGAGGGCTTTTTAGTTGAGCGTAGGGGCGCAAGGCATTGCGCCCATTACAAATAAAGAAAGCCTAATCCAAAAAGCCCATCAGTTCAGAAGGCTCATCAATCTGATTAGAAGCGATCGGGCGATGATTGGGCAAAGAATCAGATTCAGGGAGTGGGAACTTAGAGCGCACCACTGGACGATGATTGGGCAAAATATCTGAACTCACAATCATCAGGCCCGATTTGACAATGGGACGATGATTGGGGAGCGTTTGGTCATTGACCACCACAAGATGAGCTGCGCTAGTAGGGCGATATCCAGGATAGTCAGAGTCTTCTTTAAGAATGGCTAACCCTGATGACCCAACGGGGCGCATATTGGGCAAGGAAGAAGGTTGATAGAGGGCAATGGCCTTTGATTTGGACCCGCTAGATTTGCGGCGACCGGAAGCCTTACTGTCTGTGGTTGCTAGGGCAGCCTTGCTGGTCGCCAGTTGGGATTGCTCTGCGCCGTTGCTATCTGCCGTTTTGTCTGCGGCGTCTGACATTGTCATGACGATTTCCTATCGTAAATCTTTAAGGCGATCTGTGAATGATTTCATCATACCCTGAGAGGTTCACTCTCCAATAGGGGATATGATCCCGCCAGTTGAGTAATTCTTATCGCGGCATCAACGCTGGACTATATCTGGGATCAGTGGATTTCGGGGTGGAAATAGACTTGCGCTGACGCTTGGTAAGTTGCGATCGCAATCGTCACCGCCCCCAGGCCAGAAGAACCCTTGAAAATTTGCTTCGGTACAAGCAGCATGGATGCCAATGTGTCTGACTGAGTCGCCGCCCTTAATGCCGCTGCCTCACACACACTGGATACCCCAACAGCAGCATTTACAACCCCCGAGGGATGGGGGACTGCATCATTTTCAAGCTCTGCCTGAGAGAAATAAATCAGCGGCCAGCTTTGAGCCAAGCTAAAGGTCAGTAACCCTGACTCCGTTTGTTTGAGATGTAGGGTGGCGAGTCCGGCGATCGCATTCCACGCAATGCCATGATTCTGACAGACCATCCTAAGCGTCTGCTCAAACATTGACATTGGTGTTCCTCGACGACATCCTACCCCGACCCATAAATTAGGAACTGAAGTCAAGGGGGGAGAAGATTGCTTCATAGAGATAAAAATCTGAAACCGACTAGAAAAAAGGCAGCAATCCCTTTAAAATCTTACGCAATCGCAGCAGTTCCAGCGTCCGATAAATAGAGGGAGCAAGCCGTGGGGGAACCTCAGCCGCTTTTATTTGAAGCCGTTGCTGCTCTTGGGCATAGACGTCAACAGCCTGGACCTGCCCCGTCAACCCAGAATTGGCTTCAGCACCGACCTGAATTTGCAGCACCTCTTCAGGCACCTCTTCAGCAACAGCAGACACCCCCGTACCTGCGTAGGCCACTTGCCCACCAAGAATGCTTGTACCCGCACAAAATGCTAGCCCAAGAGACCATAGGCACAACAATAAAGGCTGAAGAGATGAAGCGGCTGTTTTTCCCATAATGGAT
This sequence comes from Acaryochloridaceae cyanobacterium OTE_25_metabat_464, assembly GCA_031362245.1. Taxonomy (GTDB): domain Bacteria; phylum Cyanobacteriota; class Cyanobacteriia; order Thermosynechococcales; family Thermosynechococcaceae; genus JAAURS01. The sequence continues at coordinate 1,821 of JANLSD010000216.1, forward strand.
TGGGAGGGCACAAGGTTGAATGAGACGAGAATGCAGCGGCAGAGCTGGATAGAGCACAGCGCTCAAACACTAAATATCCCAGTAGGCCGCTAAATTGGAGCCTACTGGGATATTTTAGCGAAACAACAGATCGTTGTTTCGCACTTAAGCACTTTCTAGACTATGGCTTCTTAGAAGCAGAAGGTGCAGGAGAAGACATAGCAGGAGAAGGTGCAGGAGAAGACATGGCTGGAGAGGGGGATGCTGAAGGGGATGCTGCTGGATCAGCTTCTCCACCACCACAAGCACCTAGAGTAGAAGCCATTCCTAGGACAAGAAGCGTAGCCAGAACTTTAGTATTCATAATTGAACTCCTCACGACAAAAAGAGCGTAACACTTTTTATTCTACAAGAAACCGATTTCATGCAATTTAAGATTTTTAATTTGAGGGTTAGGTCTGCTGAGGAGACGCTGAAAGCAATGAAATCGACAGATTAGGAGCACTTAAAAAGGGCGTTGAATGCAATGGCAAAAACCCAGACTGCCTGATAAATGGTGCTTTTGCAGAAACTTTCACGAACGGTCATGAGCCTGAACACCAAGCAAGGCAAGACAAATTAGAACTAAAAACCGCATCGAAGGCCATAACCGGAGGATTGATAAAACATTTATAGGCTTGATAAGTTTAGCTTATTCATTTACGGCTGCATGTTGGCGTTGGTGGAGATATTCAAACACTGTTTTGTCCCCAAGGTCTGGCGGGATGGGCTGAATATCTTTATCAAGGGCAAACCATAAAAACAGAATGGCCCATGCGCCTAGCAATCCTTTTTCAATGGGCATAGAGAGTGCTCCTAACCAATGCCCCAGCAGCAAGATGGGTACAAGCAGAATCAAGGCTTTTGCTTGGGGACGATTGAAGCAAAAGGCTTCTTTGACAAAAAGACCCGTTAGGGCAACAAAAATAAAACCCACCCCCATCAGTTCAAAGGCAAAGGGTGGATACAGGGATGTTGTTAAAGACTGAGGTTGAGTAAACATGATCCATAGCGCTGCGGCACAGCCCAAACCCCAGAAAAGCTTTAGCGCAAGATGCAAAGGCTTGAGGTAGATATGAATCGTCCAGAGAGAAAGACCGAGTGCGGCGCTAAACACCGCCAGTAAAAGATCCAACACCATTGTCAGACCCGATTGGTTTGGCCACCCCAATACGAGTAGGGTGCCAAGGGCAAAGGCGATCGCCGCCGTAGTCAGCCCTGCGCGATACAGCACAACGCTCAAGCGATCTTGAGCTGTGACCGTAAATTCGCCAAACTGTCCTTGATAAACGTCATTTGTCTCTTGTAACCATGTCACCATCGGACACCTCTTTAATCTCAAACAGGGTGATCTTCTTTTAGCGTAGGCCATCCCTTGAAGATGCGGCGGGGGAATGGATGGCGATCGCCAATCTTAATCCTGATCCTTCGGCTGTCTCAACGCCTATCAAGCCAATATTAATGGGACACGTCCTAGGCTGAAAGATTCGCTTGGGGATAAAGACCCCAAAAACAAGGGTTCCAAAGCCCTAAAAAGCCTGATTTTGTCCTTTTTTAAGGCTAATTTTCAGTGGATTCACCGATGACATTCTTCCGCCAGAGAAAAATACAGCGTTCTAATATTATTTCTAGAAAGAAATTTATTTTTTTTAAGGGCACGCATGTAAAAAACAGTTTTTAGCGGGGCAACCTAAGAATGTTGGAGCAGAAAAAACGACGCTTACATAGGCATTTCAAGAATTGGCAGTGTCTGAGGTCGAGCTTAAATATGTACATATGTGAAATTACTTAAGTAATTCTGCGGAGAAGTGACATTTCACTTCTCCGCAAAAACCCGTGTTTTAACGATGGTTCAGAGTGGGTCGTCTGCCGATAATGGGACTCAAGGGTTCATCAATGAAAGCGGACACCCACTATGGCTTACCAAACTTCTTCCCATTCCCAAACCATCGAACTGCTCATGGCCTACCGCCAGCGTCCGTCAGTTCAGTTGCGCAATCGCCTCGTAAAGCTCAACATGGGTTTGGTTCGCAAAGTCGCTCATCGTTTATCTCACCAATGTGCCGAACCTTACGAAGATCTTGAACAGTGCGGTTATCTCGGCCTGATTACAGCCATTGAACGCTTTGATCCTTCCCAAGGCTATGCCTTTAGTTCTTTCGCAGTCCCCTACATTCGTGGCGAAATTCTTCACTTCCTAAGAGATCGTGCCAACACCGTTCGGATTCCTCGTCGTTGGCAGCAGCTTAGCCGAGATGGCGAAAAAGCCAGACAAGCTTTGATTATTGAACTGGGTCGTCAGCCCAATGACCAAGAAATTGCAGGTGTCCTCCAGGTTGATCTCAACGAATGGCGCTCTGTCAAATTGGCCTCTTCCAATCGGGTACCTTTAAGCCTCAACGCTCGCGTCCCCTCCAGCAGCCACCAGCAAGCCGACTCCGCCATGACCTTGGGCGATACCTTGATGGATATCCGCACCACCATTCAGCAAGGCAACGAAGAAGAACGCATCGAACTCCAACACGCCCTCAACCAACTCGAAGAAAAGACCCGTGAAATGATTGAATCGGTCTTTTTGCACCAGCACTCTCGCCAAGAAGTGGCTGCTCGGATTGGTGTTAGCCCTGTGACCGTCACCCGCCGCATCAAAAAAGGCATTGACGAACTGGTTGGCTTACTTCAACAGCAGTCTGCACTCACGGTTTCGGTCGAAGTCTAAGACCAATTCCCTAAGATGAATGGGTATAGCCGCTAATCTGGGCTTATGTTGTCAAAGTCTGACGATCAGCAGTAGACATCAATGGGAATTGACTTACATAATGGTCAAAGTCCCTTGGACTGTTGTTATTCATGAGTCTGCGTGTGAGTGCTCGGTATCTGCCCCAAACTACAGCCCATGTCCGTGTGACTCGGCATTCTTGGCAAGATGGCCAGATTGCCGGAGAGGTGATTGCGAGCAAATACGTATGGCAGTTTCAGTGGGAGTTTAGACAAGGCAAACTTTGCGTTTCGCCTTCTTTAGGACGAGCGCTGATTATTGAGCCACTCGGACGATTTCTGGAGCAGCAAGATTATCAGCTTGAGCCAGGGGGCGATTATTCATTTCAAATTCGGTCTCAGTTTTGAGGTGATTTTCAACTTGATTCTGCAACCTGTTTGAGCCGCGTCAGTTGAGCCTGCATATCTTTCTGAGTCCATCGGGCGGCAAAGGTTTTAAAGCCAAAGGCAATCAATGGGTTGGGGATTTGAAACTCAAATCGATTGAGCAGGCAAATGTAATCCTGGGCCGGAATGCATTCCCATCGATCTGTCCCCTTAAAGAAGCCATCAAACGACCAAACCACAAGCCCTAAGCGTCGCTCAATTACGGTGCTCTCGAGGACTGGATCTAAAAACGGGATTTGAATAATAAACCTGCTTTTGGCACCCACGTCAGTACTCCATTCACCCACTGGATCGCAATGCAGGGAAGGGTTAAGCCATTGGTGCATGAGGTGGCGATCTGTAATGGTGCGATCGACGGTTTCAAGCGCGGCGTTGATCTGGATTTTGTGCTCCAAAATCTGGGGAATAGAAGGCATTGCGTTCATCCGCTGGTTGTAATTTTGTGATGGGGCATTCCAAATCCATTCATAATTGAAGGGACGTTGACTCCATTGTGTAATTGAATGACCAGAGACCTGCGCGGATTTATTAAACTTCTCGAAGAACGCGGTCAGCTCCGCCGCATTTCTGCGCTGGTGGATACAGATTTAGAAATTGCTGAAATTGCCAATCGCTTGATGCAAAAGGGTGGCCCTGCTTTACTGTTTGAAAATGTGAAGGGCTACAATTCCCCCGTAGCAGTCAACCTCATGGGCACGGTAGAGCGTGTCTGCTGGTCGATGAATGTGGAGAAGCCCGAGGATTTAGAAACCCTGGGCAAAAAGCTGGCGCTGCTGTATCAGCCCAGGCCACCCAAGAAGATTTCCCAGGCGATCGATTTTGGGAAAGTCCTATTTGATGTCCTCAAGGCCAAGCCAGGTCGAGATCTGCTGCCGCCCTGCCATCAGGTGGTGCTCAAAGACGATGCCGTAGATCTGACTCAAATCCCCATGCTGCGTGTGTATCCAGGGGATGCGGGGAAGGTGCTGACGCTGGGACTGATGATTACAAAGGATCCTGAGAGCAAAATCCCCAATGTTGGGGTCTATCGGCTTCAGCTTCAGTCTAAAAATACGATGACGGTGCAGTGGCTCTCTGTCCGTGGCCCTACCCGTCACCTGCGGAAGGCAGCCGAGCGGGGTGAGAAATTGGAGGTGGCGATCGCCCTAGGTGTAGACCCCCTAGTCATTATGGCGGCAGCGACTCCTGTGCCTGTGGATCTCTCAGAATGGTTGTTCGCAGGGCTATACAGCGGTTCTGGCATTCACTTGGCAAAATGCAAGACGGTCGATTTAGAAGTCCCCGCTGATGCGGAAATGATTTTAGAGGGCACTATTACCCCAGGCGAAACAGGGGTAGATGGCCCTGCGGGTGATCACATGGGTTACTACGGTGGCGTGAATGAAGCGGCACCCCTCCTGCATTTCCACTGCATGACCCATCGCAAAAATCCGATTTATCTCACCACCTTCAGCGGTCGTCCGCCCAAAGAGGATGCGATGATGGCGATCGCCCTTAACCGTGTCTACACACCCATCCTGCGCCAGCAAGTCCCTGAAATTATCGATTTCTTTTTGCCGATGGAGGCGTTGAGCTACAAGGCGGCGGTGTTGTCCATTGACAAAAGATACCCAGGCCATGCCCGTCGTGCAGCCCTTGCCTTTTGGAGCGCTTTGCCGCAGTTTAGCTATACCAAATTTGTGATTGTGGTGGACAAAGACATCAACATCCGAGATCCGCGTGCGGTGGTGTGGGCAATCACATCCAAGGTGGATCCTGTGCGAGATGTATTTATTCTGCCGGACAACCCCTTTGATTCTTTAGATTTTGCTACAGAGCGATCGGGGTTAGGCAGCAAAATGGGCATTGATGCCACCACAAAGGTTTATCCCGAAACCGATCGCGTTTGGAATGACGCGCTGATTCCTGACCCTGATACGGCGGCAATGGTAGACCGACGCTGGGCAGAATATGGATTGGCGGATTTGCAGCTTACAGAGGTGAATCCCAATTTGTTTGGCTATGACATCCCTTCATAAAAATTCCCATTCACTTAGGATTGAAAATTGAATCAGTGGGTCGGTAGGGGCAGGTTTAGCTCACACAGTACTTAGATATATCCAACGTGTTTCGGCAGAACCTGTCCCTACAAAGTCTTAGGTGTTATTTCAATCTTGACCCGTAGATGGGTCTCTAAAAACTGACAAATGGATATTTAATCCGAATCAAAGGTCACGCGACCCGTGCCCAGATATTGACCTGTCGTGCCTTCTCCCACCGGATACGCCGTCACGCCAAACTGGTAGATGCCACCATGAATAGGATTCCGTTCCGCCTCAACCGCAACCGTAAAGGTCGTTCCTGGCATCACAGGCTGAGCAAACGCAAGGGTAACTGCTCCCGTCTTTTCATCTTCAGGGCCACCAATGGCAGAAAGCGGGATTGCTTCACTATTACGGGCCATTCGCTGACCCACCACCACCTTGCTTTGATTCGTATCAAAACTGATGAGACCATTTCCCTCAGGGATTTGGCTAATCCGAATCGCCTCCAGGGACTTACTATAGCTCACAGGCACACTGATTGTGAAATAGAACGTGCCCACCCCCGCCGCCTCCAGATGAAGACCGGAAACCTTAAGCAAACGCGGTGCTTCCACCGTTGTTATAGAAGAGCCATTCATTTCAGCCGCCGCAAGGGAGGTCGGAACAACAGCTGAGAAGACCGCCCCTCCCATCAGAACAACTCCAAAACCGAGTCCAGAAATGATTGAAATTGTACGTTGTTGTAGAGACATTTTGTGAACCTCAACTTGTTATTCAAGGGCTGAGTGATTCAAAGGCTGAAGCTGACGCCAAAGCATGTTTTCTGACGCACAATATCAGCGCAGACATAGACTGCGAAGGCGTTAAACAGTTCTAAAATCTCGGCGCTCAATCATAGAGCGATTTTTATCCAAATACAAACGAAAGGGGCGAACCGCGTTATCTCCATACCCATCGAAGGATTCCTAGCCACCTGTCCTATTTTAGTATTTTAAAATACCGAATTGGAGTAATTTTTGTGAACGACTCAAGATGTAATGGCTCACTAACTATGTCTGTAATGAAGCCAGCAGAGCCATTAAAAATTTAAAATCGGGATGACAGGATTCGAACCTGCGACATCCTGCTCCCAAAGCAGGCGCGCTACCAAGCTGCGCTACATCCCGTTGCATCTAGTGCTCATCGATTATAGCCCACCGAGAGGCTCTCAGCTAGCTTTTTTTGAAATTGGTTTGGAATCCACGCCTTAATAACGAGAGTTTGGGTACCAAAACATTCCCTTAATGCCCTCTGGGTCTGGCTTAAAGCCTAAGCCTTGATAAAACTTCACCACCTGAGGGTCAGCAAAGAGGGTAATGTTGCTAATGTCTTCGCGGCGTAGCTCCCGCACAATATTTTTCATCAGGGCCTTGCCCAACCCTCGGCTTTGGAAATCAGGATGAATCACCACATCCCAAATCGTGGCGTTAAAGGCATGGTCAGAGGTAGCACGAGAAAAACCCACCATCTTGCGATAGTTGCCCCGCACCTCCCACATCGTCACCACTAAAAAGCTATGTTCGATCGCCTTTTTGACCTTGCGCAACGGACGGCGAGACCACCCTACCGCATCACAAAGCTCCTCTAGCTCGTAGAGATCAATATTGCGGTCTTTGCGGAATGTAATACGGGATTCAACACCGGCCCTTGCTCTGGGGTGGGCGGCTTCTCCAATGACTTGAGCGGTCATGCCCGCTGAGCCTGCCGTGGCGATCGCCGCACCGCCGTTACCATTAAACAGATTTTTCCAAAAGCCCATGCCGCTGCTGCTGCCCACACAAAGAAACCCATACCTAGGCTAGTATAATTCAGCTCTAAGCCCCCTGTCGCCCTCGTTCAAGGCAAAATTTGTACCTGCCCATTGTGACTATCCGAACGTAAGTCCAATCGCCTGCTCAAAACGGATGCTTTCTAGACTGCGATCGCCATACACCCCCTCAATCTGTTCGCGACAGCAGTCAATGGCAAACTCATTCAGTTCCTCAGGCTCAATCCCAAACATCCGCGAAAACGTATCGGGCTGTACCCGACAAAAATCGGGACGATCCTCATAGACTCCACACTCACGGGTATTTTGGTTGAAATGGATACACCAACCGTCCTCGCCCACCAAACTTAGGTATAAGGCAAGCTCTTCTCCGCCAAGGTACTCAGGCAGATCAGGGCGATCGCCAGGGTCGAGCTGGCAGCACGCGCCGCAATTTTTCACACACTGCCAGGTTGCCATAATGCTTCAAAGCCCCTAAGTATATTGCTGCAAACCAACCTGTTCGACTTGGCGTCATCAGATGCCATTATTACAAACACTCAAACAATGAACGTTCTGAATGCTAAGACATGCAGGTGTTACAGCCTTAAATTGTAGTTTAAAACACAAAAGTTGAAGTTTGTTTTTCTCTCAAGGCAAAATTTTAGTTCCTGATCGCAGTTTTTAAAAATTAGATTCAAGTCTTGTATTAATTTCGTTAATTTATGTAATAATCTTTCAGCATGTGCATGTACGGTCTACAGTACTGTTCAGTTAAGATTCTAGGGGGACATGTGGAAGAAATACTTGCATTCATAGAAAAAAAGAAGTGTGAATTTTCTCAGCTACCGTTTTTTGAGTATTTGCGTGACCAAAGTATCAGCCCTAGGCAGAGGTTAGCCTTTGCGCCTTGTGCTGCGCCATTTGTCATGAGCTTCGGGGAGCTGAATCGAACGGTCTTTAGGGACGAGCCAACCAACGACCCCATCCAGAAAATAATCAATAAACACACCTACGAAGATGATCATCACTGGTTATGGTTTCTAGAGGATTTGGAAAAGCTCGGGTTTAACTCGTCTGAACCATTAACTAAATCATTAAAGCTTTTATGGAGTGAGGAAGCAAGTGCATCGCGTCGAGCGGGATATGAGCTATATCGTCATACAGTTGATACGACACCTATCCAGAAATTAATTGTAATTACAGTTGTAGAAGCAACAGGAAATGTTTTCTTGGGCGCATCTTCACAGATTATTCGTGAATTACATTCTGTGAGTAGAAGTAAAAAAGAATATAAATATTTTGGCATTAATCATTTAATAGTAGACTCTGAGCACTACTGTTTAGAGCAGGGTAAAGCTTCAATTGAAGACTTTCAATTGACTGAAGAGTTCAGACAAAAATTCTTGAAGTTAGTTGATAAAATCTTTTCGGTTTTTACATTATATGTTGATGAACTTCTGACCTACGCGAAGACGCACCGTTTTGACACAGCGTTGTTCGAACCAATAACACAACACGATCAAAAGTTAAAACCCATTGGAAGTTACTTGATCGAGGCTGGTTTAATAAAGTCTGAACAGTTGCAAGAAGCTCTAAAACAGCAAGAACTAATTTCTGCACCCATTGGCCATATACTTGCAAATCAAGGTTGGGTTAAACAGGAAACCATTGAGTATTTGATGGAGAAGGTCATTTTGCCTGAACAAAAAATAGCAATTTTGAATTAAGGTAAAATACACCTCTTTATATTTCGTGATAAGGAGCTGTCGGTTTAGGATTGTGGATTTATTAAGACGCAGAATTAGGCCAGCGGTTGAAACCGCGCCTACAAGAATGAAGTCCGCCTACGCGGACTAGGAGAGGATTTCAACCCGCATAGGCAGGTTTTGTTCTTGTAGCCGCAGTTCGCGCAGCGTTTCCGTAGGAAATATTCAATCGCTGGGTTTTATTTAATCCACGATCCTTAGTAAATGGAGCTGACTAGTTCTCAGGGTATCCTGCCAAGATTTTTTGCTGCGACAAATCTAAATACAGCTCTAGCTTTATGCTTTTTACAAAGGAATTGATTATGAGTGAAGCAATCAAAAATATTCTCATCTTAGGTGGGGGAAGCAGCGGCTGGATGACGGCATCCTACCTAAACAAAGCCTTGCAGGGGAAAGTTAAAATTACATTAATCGAGTCCGAAACCATTAAAACAATCGGTGTTGGAGAAGCTACGATTCCAAACTTGCAACGGGTTTTCTTTGACTTTCTTGGAATTCCCGAAGCAGAATGGATGAAGCAGGTTAATGGCTCGTTTAAGGTTGGGATTAAATTTGTCAACTGGAACAAAGCTCAAGAGCCAAAGAAAAAAGATAGTTATTTCTATCATATTTTTGGCGGTGTACCCACTTGCGAAGGTATTCCTCTACAGCAATACTGGCTTCAAAAGTACCTTAAAGGAGAAGCCACGGATGGAATGCATCACTCCTGCTATTCAGAAGCAAAACTGCTGGATCAAAACCTGAGTCCGCGCTTTCGCGATGGCAAACAAGCCATGTTTTATGCGTGGCACTTTGATGCTCAACTGCTAGCCAGCTACTTGAAAGACTGGTCAACGGAGCGAGGGGTTAGACGCGTGGTCGATGACGTGGTTGATGCCACGCTGGGTTCCGATGGCTCTATCCAATCTGTTTTAACAAAGACAGGTCAAAAATATGATGCCGATCTCTTTATTGACTGCTCCGGGTTTCGATCGTTATTGATTGGCAAAGCGCTAGCTGAACCCTTTGTTGACATGAGTGACTACCTGCTCTGCGATTCGGCAGTGGCAACAGCGATTCCCCATCGCAATAACCAGATTGAGCCATTTACGTCTGCGATCGCAATGAAGCATGGTTGGACTTGGAAAACACCGATGCGAGGGCGCTTTGGCAGTGGCTACGTTTTCTCCAGCAAATTCTGTTCTCGTGATGAAGCCACTCGTGAATTCCAGCAGCTTTGGAACCTTGACGACAATCAGCCATTGCGACAAATTAAGTTTCGAGTGGGTCGCAGTCGTCGCTCTTGGGTCAAAAATTGCGTTGGGATTGGTCTTTCCTCCTGTTTTCTTGAACCACTCGAATCGACTGGACTGTACTTTATCTATGCAGCGCTCCATCAACTGGTAAAACACTGGCCGTCAAAATCATTTGAACCTCGGCTCCGCGATCGTTTTAATGCCGAAATTGACTTCATGTTCGATGACTGTAGAGATTTTGTGCAAATGCACTACTTTACAACCTCTCGCGAAGATACGCCCTTTTGGCAGGCAAATCAGTACGACCTCACCATTTCAGACTCAATCAAAGAAAAAATTGAGCTTTATAAGGCAGGGCAATCCGTTGGTGCAGTCATTTCTGATGCAACGGACTACTACTCAACCTTTGACTATGAGTTTCGCCATTTTTGGCCTAATGCGAGCTACTACTGTGTTTTGGCAGGTATGGGTATCTATCCTAACCAAGTTCCACCGTTACTTCTCAACAACGCTAACCTCATTGCAAAATCCGACACCATTTTTTCTGACATCCAACGACAAGCAATCACCCTCGCGAACCAGCTCCCTAGCACCCATGAATTTCTTAATATTTTTCATGGCTCAAAAACTGCTCAGGCACAAAGCTTCTAAGTTTAATTAAGTGAGAAAATTTCTGAATGTCAAATTTTGAACTTGTCTTAAAGCTGTTGCTACAGCTCGCTACCATTCTATGTGCTTGCCGCGTTGTTAGTTTCTTAGGACGACGCTATCTAGGGCAGACCGACGTAGTGTGCGAGATGATTGCTGGAGTGTTGCTAGGCCCTTCGCTCTTTGGCATTCTAGCGCCAGAGATTCAGCAATGGCTCTTTCCTAAACTGCCGCTCATCTTAGAGAATGGGAGCAAGATTCCTCACCCGTCCATGTCCATTTTGTTTGCCATGAGTCAGGTGGGTTTGGTAATTTATATGTTTCTGGTCGGGATAGAGTTCAATACAGATCTCATTAAACATCGCCTCCGTAGCGCGAGTTTAGTGTCCAGTATGGGTATTATGGCTCCTTTTATTTTGGGAGCCATTGCAGCCCTGTTTCTTTATCCCAACGGTGGGCTATTTGCCTCAGGTGTAAACCCCTGGACTGCTGCATTGTATCTGGGCGCTTCAATGTCAATTACAGCGTTTCCCATGTTGGCTAGAATGCTCCATGAGCGAGGCATTGCCCAAACCCGCATGGGCACACTGGCCCTTGCCGCTGGGTCAATAGATGATGCCATTGCCTGGTGCCTCTTGGCGATCGTGTTGGCTAGCGTTAAAAGCTCAGCCAGTATTGCCTTTTTGGCGATTGGAGGAGGTGTAATGTATGCGCTCGTGATGGTGTTTGTTGTAAAACCTAAGCTCCGAGTGTTTGCGCGGTGGACGCAACGAGATGGCGAAGTTACACGTCAAACTTTGCTATTTGTGTTAGTGACTCTAATGCTTTGTTCCTGGTTCACTGACTTTATTGGAATTTATGCTGTTTTTGGAGCATTTATTTTAGGCACCGTCATGCCTCGGGGTGTCTTTGCCCAACAAGTCCATGCCCAAACAGAGGTGCTCACAACATCTTTATTTTTACCTATCTTTTTTGTGTTTTCAGGACTCAATACCCAAATTGGATTGGTCAACACGCCCCAACTATGGCTCATCACAGCCCTCATTGTGATGATTGCAGTACTAGGTAAAGGCATTGCCTGTATGCTGGCTGCCCGTGCCGCCGGAGAAAACTGGCGTGATGCAGCAACCATCGGTTCTCTCATGAATGCCCGAGGGTTAATGGAGCTGATTATTCTCAATATTGGCTTAGAACAGAAAGTCATTACGCCGACGTTGTTCACGATCATGGTGATTATGGCGATTGTCACAACACTCATGACTTCGCCTTTGGTTGCGGTGCTCTTGAAAGGCGATCGCAAGTCAGAACATGAGTCAAGGAAGCAGCGCGTGATGAGTAAGGTCTAGGATTAAGCCAAAACAACTAACGCACGGGCGATGTAACTGGGCATCCTAGCAGCATCGGTAGTGAAATTTTCTAGGGACACACCTTAGTCATACAAAAAATGCCATATACGCTGAAAGGTTATCGAATTCTAGAGAAACTGTATGAAGGGTCTCAAACGCTCGTTTATAGAGGGCAGCGGGAAGCCGACCAGCAGCGCATTATTGTCAAGTTCATCAAAGCCCCTTACCCCTCCCTTTCAGAACTCGCCCAATTTCGGCATCAATATGCCATGCTCAACAGACTGGATTTACCTGGGGTGATCAAAGTCCATAGCCTAGAACAAAGCCAAAACGGACTAGCACTTATTTTGGAAGATTGTGGGGGAATCTCGCTGGGCGATTTTATAGAAGCTCAGGTCAATTTACTGAAACCCAATAGCTCTGCCTTAATTAATCAAAATAGTGCCGAACCCGTTTCTTCGCTTTCGATTTTTTTCCCTATCGCACTTCAACTGACACACATTTTGGATGATCTATATCGTCATAAAATCATCCACAAAGACATTAAGCCAGAAAATATATTAATCAATCCTACAACCCTCGAAGTTAAGTTGATAGATTTTAGTATTGCGTCTTGCCTAACACGAGAAACCCAAAGTGCACAAAGCCCCAGCTTGCTTCAAGGGACATTGGCCTATATTTCTCCAGAACAAACAGGCCGCATGAATCGCGGAATTGACTACCGCACAGACTTTTACTCCTTAGGTGTCACCTTTTATAAGTTACTGACAGGTCAGCTTCCCTTTCAATCGGCTACCCCGCTTCAACTGATCCATGATCATATTGCCTGCATTCCCACGCCGCCCAATCAGCTCAATTTAGAACTACCATTATCACTCAATCAAATCATACTTAAATTAATGGCAAAAATGCCAGAGGATCGCTATCAAACTGCCTATGGTTTAGAGGCCGATTTACTACGGTGTGAGTTGCTTTGGGCGGAAGGGAAAAACTCTATTTATTTTGACTTAGGTTCAGAAGATATCTCAGATCAATTTTTAATTTCAGAAAAATTATATGGTCGAGAACAAGAAATTGAAACTTTAATTTCTGCATTTGATCGAGTTGCACAAGGAAGCACGGAAGTTCTTTTGGTGTCAGGACTATCTGGAATGGGTAAAACCACCGTTATTCAGGAAGTTCATAAGCCGATTGCCCGACAAGGTGGCTACTTTATTCGTGGCAAGTTTAAGCAATTCCAAAATGATAATCCGTTATCAGGATTAGTTCAAGCATTTCGTGACCTCATTCAACAATTGCTCACAGAGAGCAGCCAAAATCTTGAGGTATGGAAAAGTAAAATTCTGGAAGCCCTCGGGGATAGTGCTCAAATTTTAATTGAAGTATTACCCGAATTAGAGCTTCTGATTGGTAAGCAGCCTCCAGTTTCAGAGCTTGATTCTACTGCCGCTCAAAATCGATTCAATTTTATTTTTCAGCGTTTTATTCAGATTTTTTCCAAGCAGGCTCATCCATTAGTAATTTTTTTGGATGATTTACAGTGGGTAGATTTTGCTTCTATAAAGTTAATCCAATCTATAATCACTCAATCCGTTACGCCTTATTTATTGCTGATTGGCTCCTATCGTAGTGAAGAAGTATCTTCAGCTCATCTATTACAGTTGGCCATAGATGACATCAGAATGGCTGGAGTGACGTTAGAGGTACTTACCTTACCCCCCCTCAACGTTGATCACCTTAGTCATCTCATTACAGACACTCTTAACTGTTTGTATTGTTCTGCCGAACCACTGGCTCAATTTATCTATAAGACAACCCAAGGCAACCCATTCTTCAGCATTCAGCTTCTCAAGAATTTATATCAAGAAAGATGGATTGTATTTAATTCAATACAAAGAGTCTGGGACTGGAATCTATTTGAAATTCAGGCGCTCTCCCTTACTCATAATGTTGTCGATTTTGTAGTACTTCAAATCCAAAAACTTTCTCCGCTTTCACAAGAAATTCTAAAAGTCATTTCCTGTAAGGGAGATGGCTGTTCGGGCAAAATTTTAGCTCACTTATTAGAAATGCCTAAAGTCGATTTTCAATCTAGACTTTGGGAAGCTTTACAATCTGGGTTAATTGTTTCAAGTGGTGCAGAATATATTCTGGATAATATTACACCCAGTTTAGAGTTTCAAGATGACTCATCTGAAAATCCTATTTTAAACTCTTTACCATTAATATCCAATGAGTGCTCGTACCGTTTTATCCATGATCGTGTACAGCAAGCAGCTTATTCTTTGATTTCTGAAGATCAGAGAAAAAAAACTCATCTCAAAATCGGATACTACATACTCGATTCATATTCATCTACGGAACAAGAAGAAAAAACTTTTGAATTTATTGATCAAATTAATTTAGGAGTCGAATTAATTCAAGATACTTTAGAGCACGAAAAAATTGCAAGACTCAATTGGATTGCAGGGCGTAAAGCCATACTAAGTACCGCATATTTAGATGCTGAAAGATACTTTGCAAATGGAATACGCTTGCTTGCCCTAAACGGTTGGCAGATAGCATATAAGTTAACTTTAGACCTGCATTCTGGCGCAGCCGAAGCAACTTTATTAATGGGAAACTTTGAGCGAGTACAAATCCTAACACAGGAAATTGAGATCCAGGCTAAACAAGATATAGATCAAGTCAAAGCCTATCAAATCCGAATTGAAGCTTATAAAGCCCAGGGACAGGCAGCACGCGCAATCATTACAGGTTTAGCAGCACTCAATTTATTAGGATTGCAACTACCAGAGCATCCACATTTCCAAGATTTTCAGACCCTATTTTCTGAAATTCAGTTGTCCTTAGAGAATAAATCTATTGAAAAATTGGTAGATTTACCCACCATGACGGACTCAAGGCAGTTACTTGTCATGGAGATTTTAGGGCAACTCTTACCCATTACTTATTCTTATAATCCTCTTCTATTTTCTATCATAATTTTAAGATCAATTGACTTGTCTCAGAAACACGGCAACTGCTCTATTTCTGCTTTGGGATATATTACTTTTGGAATTATTCTTTGGAAAAATTGCTATGACGCAGATAAAATTTATAATTTTGGGACTCTTGGAATAAGACTAGGCTATAAATTTGCCATCAAAGAGCATCTTGTAAAGGTTTATTTTACATTCAACTACTTTATTAGGTTCTGGAAAACCCATCTTAAAGATACGCTAATTCCTTTGCGTGATAATTATACATTGAGTCTTGAAGCTGGCGACTTGGTGCAGGCCAGCTTCTCATTGATAGCCTATATAGAACATTCTATGTTTTGTGGTAGGTCATTAATTTCTCTTGAGCAAGAAATGGATCAATACTACGAAAGCTTCTTAAAGCTTAATCAAGAGATTACTCTCAGGTTTTATGAGATTTTTTGGCAAGCCACCTTGAACTTGATCGGCGATACTCAAGATCCTACGTTGCTTAACGGTAAAGCTTTTGACGAGTCTTTGGTGTTGCCCTATTTACAAAAGACGGATAACGGTCAGGCCATCTTTCTGCTGTATTTATATAAGCTATATCTTGGCTGCCTGTTTCGAGATTATTCTGAAGTGGAGCAGAATATTGAGTCGGCTGAAGCCTATTTGGATGCAGTTCCTTCCAGGCTTGTTGTTGTTATTTTCTATTTTTATCGTCTTCTCGGGCTGTTGGCATCCTACCCTGAGAAAAGTCCATCGGAGCAGGAGTGTCTTTTAGAGACCGTTGCAGAGCAAAGCAGGCAACTAGAAATATGGGCTGAAAGTGCCCCTATGAATTTTTTGAATAAGTTCTATCTGGTTAAAGCAGAAAGGCATCGAGTGCTGGGGGAACAGATTGAGGCAATGTCTGCTTACGATCAAGCCATTGCGATTGCTCAAGAACATGAATACCTCAATGAAGAAGCCCTTGCCTATGAGCTTGCAGGATTGTTTTATCTGGGGTGGGGCAAAGCAATGATTGCACAGACATACCTCATGAATGCCTACTATGGCTACGAGCGCTGGGGTGCTAAAGCCAAACTACGGGACTTAGAACAACACTACCCCGATTTGCTAACGCTGTCTCGTAAACCTGAAGCAAACCTACGCAACACTACGCTAACAACGTTCTCAGAGGTGACAAGCCTGAGTGTCAATACCAATACCTTAGATTGGGTCTCTGTGATGCGGGCATCTCAGGCGCTGTCCCAGGAGATTGATCTCGGTCGGCTGTTGGCAACCATTATGCAGGTGGTGATTGAGAATGCAGGTGCTGAACATGGGTCTCTTTTGCTGATGGAGGCGGATCATCTTGTTCTAAAAGCGCGCTGTAATCTAAATGAGTGCGATACCCCTGAAGATCGGCCCATCAGCGGTCAAACGAAATGGGGACAAGCCCTGCCGATGTCGATACTCAACTACGTTGAGCGGACACAACAAGCTTTGGTTTTGGCGAATGCTGTGACTGATACTAGGTTTACGTTAGATCCTTACATGGTAGATCTTAAGCCGCTTTCCATCTTGTGTATGCCGATTCAACGCCAAGGGCGACTGGTTGGTCTGCTTTATTTAGAGAACAACTTGACGACGAGTGTTTTCACGACCGATCGCCTAGAGGTGCTTCAGCTACTGACGGCACAAGCAGCAATTTCTCTAGAGAATGCCCAGCTTTATGCTTCCGTTGAACAAAAGGTGAAAGATCGGACATCGGAGCTGCAAGTTGCGAAACAAGAAGCCGAAAGTGCGAAGGAAGCCTCAGAAAAGGCCAATCTTGCTAAAAGTGAGTTTCTGGCCAGTATGAGTCATGAACTTCGCACACCTTTGAACGCTGTTTTGGGGTTTAGTCAGCTTCTTCATCGGGATGCATCCACTACGCCTGAGCAGCGAAGGACGTTAGGCATTATTAATCGCAGTGGGGAGCATTTGCTGACGCTGATCAATGATGTATTAACGATGTCAAAAATTGAGGCGGGCCGGACGACGCTGAATGAAACGGACTTTGACCTGCGAGCAATGCTCTTGTCAATTCATGAAATGCTCTTGATGAAAGCGAATGCAAAGAATCTCGCTTTTGAGTTTGATTGCGCTCCAGAAATGCCTCAATTTATCCGAACGGATGAAGGGAAGTTACGTCAAGTTTTAGTAAATCTGTTAGGCAATGCCATTAAGTTTACGCAAGAGGGCTATGTCAAGCTTCGCGTCAGCCAAAATCCCTTACAAGGAGAGCGTTTTAACACTGCTTCTTTAGATTTGATGGCTGTCTCTCTCAATTTTGAGGTGGAGGATACGGGGCCAGGGATTGCCTCCCATGAATTGAAAGACTTATTTGAAGCGTTTGCTCAAACGGCGGCAGGTCGTCAATCTCAGGAAGGGACTGGTCTGGGGCTGCCTATTAGCCGAACGTTTATACGGCTCATGGGCGGAGACATTAAGGTGAGCAGTGCCTTGGGAGAGGGGGCTTGTTTTGCGTTTAATATTCAGGTTTGTATTTTAGAAGATGTCCTGGCAACCTCTAATGCTTTGGGCAATGTGACTGAGCTGGCACCCGATCAGTTGGCCTATCGAATTTTGGTGGCGGAAGACCGATGGGAAAATCAGCAGGTGTTGGTGCAGTTGCTTGAGGGGATTGGGTTTGAAGTTCAGGTGGCATCGAATGGAAGGGAGGCGATCGCCCTTTGGCAAGCCACCCCACCCCATCTAATTTTGATGGATCTCCAAATGCCCGTCATGGACGGCTACGAAGCCGCCAAAGAAATTAGACACCAAGCTGCCCAAGCTCAACTGCCCCCTCCTGTCATCATTGCCGTGACTGCAAATACCTTTGAGGAAACGCGACTCAAAACCATAGAGCTAGGATTTGACGATTTCGTCCATAAACCCTTTAAAGCTGAAGCGCTTTTAGAAATAATTGCTCAACACCTAGGGGCACGTTATCTATACGAAGAACGTTCGCCTGACGCGGGGATGAAATCACACAATAAACCCCATAAGAACCAAGACACGCTTGAACTCGAAGATTTTCAACAGTTGTCCTCAGAATGGATGAATCAGGTCTATCATTCTGCCTCAGAATTAGATGAAATTAAGCTAATTGAGCTTATTGAGCAGATTAGAGCAGAAAATCCTGCGATCGCCCATACACTCGCCAATTTTCTCAGTAATTTTCGATTTGACCAAATTATCCAATTGATGCAGTCTAATCTCAATAACTCATCCCTTTCCACCTAGTGTCCTTCGGTTTTTATCACTGAGGTCTTCGGCTCCTCAGCGCTTCTGTAACATCGGCACTCTGGCATCAGACTTTTGAGCGTGATGAAAAACTGCGGAAATTAAGCTATAAGAAGAATACTGCGGAAATTAAGCTATAAGAAGAATATAGTCTAAACTAATTCAATAAATTTTTATTTAAGCCAATCTCCTTTCATGGCTGCACTTTTTTCTCTATCAGAATAATAAAAGCCCTCGCAAGGGATGCAGTCCTATGAAAATTTTGTTGGTTGAAGATGATCGAACGCTTGCGCACACGCTGCAAGACATGTTGGAAGAACAGCATTATCTTGTAGATACTGCGTTTGATGGCGAGTCTGGGCTAGATTTGGCGACGACCTATGAGTATGACCTCATTGTGCTGGACGTGATGCTGCCCAAGCAGGATGGTATTTGGGTATGCCAAAAACTGCGATCGCGCCGTAACCAAGTACCAATTTTGTTTTTGACAGCCCAAGGCACAGGCGAACAAAAAGTGGAGGGACTTGATGCTGGGGCTGACGATTACATGACGAAGCCCTTTAAAATTGCCGAGCTGATGGCTCGGATTCGGTCGCTCCTGCGGCGCGGACACAGTACAACCCCTCCCATCTTAGAATGGCAGGGGTTGAGGCTTGATCCAGCCACAGGTCTCGTGACAGGCGACAATCAGCTCCTGCCGCTCACGTCAAAAGAGCATGCGTTGGTGGAGCTATTTTTGCGTAACCCCCAGCGAATTTTTAGTCAAAGTGCGCTGATTGATCGGCTATGGGACGCTGAAAATCTCCCCACAGAAAATGCAGTGCGTGCCCATATCAAAAGCCTGCGTCAAAAACTCAGAAAAGTGGGGCTGGGCAATATTATCGTGACGATTTTTGGCTTAGGGTACCGATTACAGCAAGGAGATCTTGATGCAACAGCGCAGGAAATGGCGACTGAGCAGTCTGACGTGCCCGCCAGTGAGATTGACCCACCGCAATGGACTAACCTGTGGCAGCAGTATCGACCGGAGTATATAGAACGAGCCGAGCAGCTAAGCAATGCGATTGCCGCATTAAAAAAAGGCCAAATGGTAAATGCCGAGATGCTCCAGCAGGCACAGCAGCAGTCCCATACCCTCTCTGGATCTCTTGGGAGCTTTGGCCTTGAGCGCGCCTCTAAACTGGCCTATCAAATTAATCAACAGCTTCGCCAGGTGGAGCTGATAAAACCAACAGACATAATGCACCTCGACCGTCTTGCCCAGGCGATTCAGCAAGAGCTACGGATTACAACCGAAGATCTTGGCATTGAGGTCATCCCACCGGATGAGCCGAGTCATCCAATTCGACTTTTGATTGTAGACGACGATCCGGCCCTAGCCCATCAGCTCGCGAGCTTAGCAGT
Source organism: Acaryochloridaceae cyanobacterium OTE_25_metabat_464 (assembly GCA_031362245.1). Lineage (GTDB taxonomy): Bacteria > Cyanobacteriota > Cyanobacteriia > Thermosynechococcales > Thermosynechococcaceae > JAAURS01. The sequence continues at coordinate 21,449 of JANLSD010000216.1, forward strand.
TCCCTACGGCATCCAAACACAGATTGAATGCAGTCCAGAACATGTTAAAGACCGTGTGATTCAGTGGAACCCGGACGTCATATTACTAGACTTAAATTTCCCTGATGCCCCAGAAGCGGGGTTCGATTTACTCAGAGAACTGTCCGTTCAGTGGCTTCAGCTTCCGGTGATTGTGTTTACCGCTCGCGATCAGTATGCCGATCGCTTAAAGGCAGCTCAATTGGGGGGGAGCGTCTTTCTGCAAAAGCCAGTTGCGCCCTCATTGGTCATTCGGACTGTGCTTCAGGTCTATATTCAGTCAGACACAACCCAAATTAATCTGATGCAGGTGAATGCGGATACGGATGCAGCAAAGGGCATTGAAACCCTGCTGGTGTCTTGGGGATTTAACTGGAAGAGCGTCAATACAGTGCAGCAGTGCTGGAAAGAAATACCAGAATTTAAGCCAGATTTGCTTTTAATAGATGCCGATCTGCCCAGTGGCAAAGGCTTCGATTTATGTCAGGTGGTTCGCAGTGAACCGCGCTGGTACAACTTACCCGTTATTTTCATGGTTTCTAGTCTAGTGCCGGAGGTGATTCGTCAGATTTGTGCCGTGGGCGGTAGCGCCTGTGTTGTGAAACCAGTGGCTGAGGCAGACCTGATTTCGCGGACACTATACTGCTTTAAGAACAGCGCTAGAGTGCCTAAATTGATCGGTTAGACACGTCCTTGGAGAAGACTTGGGGAGAGGTGGATATTTCAATGAAGCGATCGCACCACGCCCTGACCCTAATTGCCATAGGCGGCCTTTCCATCGGCTTAGTAGGCATTGGCATTACAGCCTACTGGAATTTTTTGCGCTATAGCGACCGAGCGCGATGGGTTGAACATACTTATAAGGTCATTGATATTTCTGAAACCCTGCTGTCCAATCTAGAAGATGCCGAAACCGGACAGCGTGGCTACCTTCTGACGGCAGACCCAGAGTACCTAGAGCCGTTTAACCAATCTCAACCGTCCATTCGCGCTGCCCTAGAGCAGCTCAAACAGCTCACCCAAGATAACCCCGCCCAGCAAACCAGCATTAAACGTTTAAAGATCCTTGTCCAGAGAAAGCTGCAAGAGCTTCAGCAAACCATTGAGCTGAAAAAACGGAACCAGTCTCAGGCAGCCCTGAAGATCGTACTTCAGCGTCAAGGCAAAACTTGGATGGATCAAATTCGGCAGTCAACGGCGGTCATCGAGCAGCGAGAACGGCTGCTGCTGACCCAAAGAACGGATCTGAAGCATCTCGCAGCCGCCCAAATTGCGTTAATGCTCTGCTTTGCGGCCTTCGCGGCCATTTTATTGGTGGCACTGCTGGCACTGCTGGCGCTGCTGGCCTGGAGCGCGACAGAGCACCGTCGTGCCCTAGAGCACACCTTGGATGAGGTGAAGCAATCTCGTAAAACGCTTACCGATGTCTTAGAAAGCATCACCGATGCATTTATTTCACTAGACCAAGACTGGAACTATATTTATCTCAATCGTAGAGCAGGCGAAATTTTGAGGCGATCGCCCGAAAGCCTCATTGGCAAAAATATCTGGAAAGAATTGCCCGAAGGGGTGGGTCCAATACTGTTCGGATAAGTTCAAAGTTATTGCACTGGCCCCCCTAACCCCCCAATCCTGGCTACGGTGTACACACAAGTCAATG
>JANLSD010000351.1:0-23825 GCA_031362245.1 Acaryochloridaceae cyanobacterium OTE_25_metabat_464
CTGGAACCCTTGGTATATTTAGTCTGCGTAGGCAGACTTTGTTCTTGTAGGCGCGATTTCAATCGCTGGCCTTAAAGACCGATGAATAAGGGTTTCAGGACTTTTGTCAGTCAATCAGATTTAAACCTCAATATCCTTTTAATTACGGCCTCGCATTCATAATTGGAATCGTAGGTGGAACGTATGGCCTTGTTAACTCAACTCGTGAACTATGGTTTCGATAAAGAACTAACACACTACGCGCTCAGAGAGATTTCAGCAAGCTTAACCTTGTCTCTATTGCGGGGAGCACATTTTCGAGTCAGCAAAATACTAATCCGCAAAATACCAATCAAACAATAAAAAATCCTCAATTAAAAGATGAGTCTATGCCTCCAATTCTTATAAAAATCCTAGGAACTATTGCAACTACGATCATTTGCTGGGCAATCGGAAGCATTGGAGGGTTGGTTATAGCTTATATAATATCGACATCAAAACCTGGTTTTGGATTTAGTTATCGATTGGCATTTGCAATAAGAATATTTTTAGGAGCGTGCGGCTTTGTGTCTTCAATTCGTCAAGTATGGCTTCGATAGAGAACTAAAACACTGCGTTCAATGAGACTTTAGTAAGTTCAACCTTTTTTTATCGTTGGAGCACAGCTTTGGGCGTGTTTGGAGGCGGTTTTGGGTCAGGATTGTCTGGTCTAACGGGACGGTTCATCGTTGGAAAGACAATGGGAAGTCAAGCACTAGGAATTGGCTCAAGAACTTTATTGAATAGTTCTGGCAGTGGACTGATTGGAGGAGGAGTGACCTTAGCGCAAAATGCTTTTAAGAAGGCAATTTTACATCAAAATATTGGTCTTTTGGATGGTGTTGAGAACAATGCTAGGTTGAGTGCTGTTTTTGGAGGACTTGGTTCATTGGGTGGAGATTTGATTGAAACTGGAGTTGGATCTGTCAGGGAAACGGCACGCAGAATGGCTTCACAATATTCATGGAATCATGCTTCGCTTGAGGCAAAACTCTTCAGCTTGTCACTACTCCAATCTTTCCCTAAAAAAGACCTATTACCATCTATTTTAGGTACCTTTTCAGGTAATGTTTTTAGCAACTCATCACCTCTCCTACCACTATTGCCAAAAGATAATAAGCAAAAATAGAAATGAACATAATTGCTATAAAAATCATAGGAACTTTTGCAACTATTCTTATATGTCTAGGTGGAGGCTGTTTGATAGGAATAGCCGCTTCTTATATACTTTTTTTGATTAGAGGTTATATCTTTAACTATACTCCAATGCTTTACTTTGGTACTGTATTTGGAGTCTATGGAATGTATTCCGCAATTCGAACTTTTTGGCTATATAAGTGATTGACTTGAGAAGTTATAGCCGTCCGAAATCATTTATGAATGGATGTATCTTTGAAATCCTTGTTGGACAATAATTTTGTTCTCAAGTTTGTTCATAATCTACGTGTGACGGCTATATAAGCCAGAAAATCTTCGTGGATCAATCATAATATAAGAGAGACCTTACTGTCTAAGTTAATAGAGCCATGAATATCAAAAATGAACTAGAAGCATGTCCTATTTGTAGTGACATGAAACGTATGAAAAACCCGAAACTGCTTTACGAACATCGAGTTTGCAAAAAATGCTACTATGGCTTTGCTAATCGACGCCAAATATCAGCTATTATCGACTTTTTGGCTTGGCAAATAGTTGTGATTTTGCCTGTAAGCTTCGCGATTGGTGTTTGTGGAGCCTTAATACTCGCACTAACTGGTTTGTCAGAAGCCACAATTGAAAATCAAGTCTCTTTGATTTGCAATATATTTCCTTATCTTATTTTCCCAATATTTTGTTTAAAAGATGGATTTGGGGGACATTCACTTGGAAGAGCTATTACTGGAATACAAGTAATTAGATACACATCTGGTCTCCCAATCAGTTTCAAAGAATCCTTTAAAAGAAATATAATTTTAATTATTCCTTTAATGGCTTTGGTTGTCAGCTCACAATTGCTTGGGGGAAAAAGAATTGGAGATGACTGGGCTAAATCTCGTGTGATTTGGAAGAAGCATAGGGACAAAATTCCATTTTTAGTAAAAAATACTCTTTGAAGATACGTTCCTAATGCCCACTTTGCAGCTAGGGTAAGCGCAAGAAAAAGTAATAAAGATTCACGGTCGCTATCAGCACTTGTTGCACTTCAAATTTCAATCGGTGCTGGATATATCTAGAAGAAATTGAAGCTAGAATTGACCAAGGCAATACCCTACCCCTACCCCAAAAGCCAGAGTGGGTAAAACAACTAGAACTCAGTGCAGTAACCTAAAGTGACAATCCATAGCATTTATAAAATATCTCCAAGCTTGAAATTAAAATATTTCAACAGAGACCCCTCTACGCGCTCAATCGAGCTAGACGATCTTCAAAGCATCCTGCTAGAGAACGCCATGACCGCATACACTGTGCTCAAAACGCTCATCGAAAAACAAAGCATTTCCTCACAAGAAAAAGACGCAGCAGAGATCGCCCTCAGATTCTTAACGCTCATCAACCAATCCCCACAGTGATTGAAGCACCATACTGATGAGCGTGGATGTCCTATCTCAATGCAATTCTCAAGCATAATGAGCCGTAGAATGTTGAGGGTTTTCCATTCTAGAGAATTGACTTTTAAAATAATCGCCACTTTACTACGGCAAACCTCAGCCGTTAGATTTTCCAGACCCTCCGTCAAGCAGCCATCCGACGTTGATCGATTCAGCTATACCTATGAAAGTACTCATCCTAAGCAACCAAGAGCTGTCTGATATTTATACCAAATGGCAGGCGGAAGGAAAGCAGGCGCGAGCTGAGCATCTGTGGGGGGCAACGACGCTTCATCATCATGGGATTGATGTGGATATTCTGCCCTATGAAGGGTTTAAGCTGCTCAAATTAATCAGCAAAATCAATATTTTTGGAGATCTTGACCAGCAATTCAGGGTATTGCGCGCCGCCTCTGGATACGATGCAATCTACTCCGCCCATCACTTAACCACGCCGCTTTTAGCCCTACTGAGAAAACTGAGGGTACTGAAAACGCCAGTAGTGGCGATCGCCTACCAATCCTTTTCCCCTAGTTTGATTAGTCGGCTTTTTACTGCCCTGTGTGTTGATGGCAACGATCACATTATTTGTCTAGACCCACAGCTTCAAGAGGATTTAATTCAGCAATTCAAGATTTCAGAAGCCAAGCTGTCTGTGGCGCAATGGGGTGTGGACCTCCCCTTTTATGAAGCGATGCCCCTTCCTGCAAACAACCCAGAACCCCCGTTAATTTTATCAACCGGCAAAACCTACCGAGACTATCAAACCCTCCTCAAAGGGATTGACTCGCTCCATTGTCAGTTAAAAATCTCCTGCTTTGATATTGAACGCGTGAAAGCCGGACTTTCCTTGCCCCCCAATGCCCATTTCTATGAGGGGGTGTTGCCCTGGCGGGCGGTATTACAGGAGTATCGCAAAGCCTATGCGGTGGCAATTCCCTTGGGTCACTATCCCCGTAAGCCCAATAACGCCGTGGGGTTAACGGTTTTGCTGGAGGCGATCGCCATGGGACGCCCTGTGGTCATGACCCGTAATAACCTGAGCCGATATGTGATGGACATTGAATCCGCAGGCATTGGGCTGTGGGTGGAGACTGGAGACATTAAGGGTTGGAACGATGCCCTGAGCTATTTAATCAACCACCCCACAGAAGCCGCTCAGATGGGCCAGCGCGCCCGTCAGTTGGCGGAGCAAAGTCTTAATTTAGAAGTATTTTCTGCAAAGGTCGCAGCGGCACTTCAATCGATAGTGATGTCCAAAAAAGGCACCTAGATAACCTAGATGCCTTGTGTTTGTTGATTCTTTACACCAATCTATTGATCGCGATGAAAGGTGGTGAAGGACTGATAGTTATCTTCAGGGTGGTAAAGATGACATTCCTGCACAATGGTCTTCATCGTGGGCCAGTCAAAGCGGCACTCACGGACATACTCGCCCCAATTTTCCTTGATGCTGGCATGAGCCATCCGCAATCGGTAGGACGGAATCGCCGTTGAAATATGGTGAGGAACATGGACATTAATGTCATGACATAGCACCTCGATCCAATGGGGGTAGTCACAGTGAACCGTCCCATTAAGCTGAGATTCAGCCGCATTCCACTCCGACTCAGGATAGAACGCAATATCCGTGGAGGTATGGTGGACGAGGGTAAAGGTGCTCATCCAAAAGTGGTACATCAGCCAAGGCATGACCCAAAATTTGACCAAGCCCCAGAAGCCTGTGGTGATGACCAACGTGGGGAAAACAATGGCAGCAAACGTGGCGATCGCCAACACTGAAACCCGAACCTGATCTCGTTCTTTACCTTCAAAGGTGCGCCAGTCGAGGTGAAACTTGGCCCAATGGGCAATGGAGCCAGCCCACCAGAAATAGCTGCGCAGTGCTCGGTAGCCCGCTTGGATGCCAGAGGGATACTGGGCATAGTCTTCTGCACGGCTGGGGTGCCAAGCATTGTCCACATCTAGCTTATTGGTATGGGCATGGTGGAAATTGTGCTGAATTCTCCAGCTATGGAACGGATAGATCAGCGGGAGTAGAAAGATATGTCCAACCCAGTCATTGACCCAACGTTTCTTGGAAAAGGAGCGATGCCCGCAGTCATGGGCAATCACAAAGAAGCCCGTTAAGGCTGTTCCGGTGAGAATCCAAGCAAAGGGAAGTAAAAACCAAGGCGAAAAAACGATCGCCGCATAGCCTAGGGCCACGGACAAAACGCTAATGACAACCCCTTTCCAGGCTTGAAATGCGTCTTGCTCAAAACAGTCTTTAGGAAGCGATTGGATAATTTTGCGAAGCTGAAGCGATTTGTCCTGGGTAGCAGGCCGAAGTGAAGAAGATAGAGTCGCTGTCATGGGTTGGTGTAATAAAAAAGAGCAGCAGATATTGGACGCTTTGCCAGGACAGGCAGCAAAGGCACTGTTGCAGCAAAGAAAAAGTTCGGCATAGGTGCCGATGGGGTTTTACCCATGCAGAGGTCACACTAAAAGCCTTTCGCAAGGGTTGCTGTTGGGACAGCGTGAACACTAAAACCCTTGTTTTTTATAACATGTCTTGAACATTTATTAAGAATACCCTCAGAAATGATGCAATGTAACGCCGCAAAAACCGAATGCAGGGAAAGCCAGCCATGCCTTAGGATAGAGATTGTCGCTCTGTGTACAGTTCGGTTTTGCCCTCCATGAATTTGCCTTCCACAAATTTGTCTGCCACACATTTGCCTTCCACAACCTTAGAATCCCGTCGCTACCACATCATCACGTTTGGATGCCAGATGAATAAGGCAGATTCTGAGCGTATGGCTGGTGTTTTGGAAGAAATGGGCTATGAGCATACCGAAGAGCCGAATGATGCGAAAATCATTCTCTACAACACCTGCACCATCCGCGACAACGCAGAACAAAAGGTTTATTCCGCGTTGGGACGACAGGCCAAACGTAAAAAGAAGGAGCCAGATTTAACGCTGGTGGTTGCAGGCTGTGTGGCCCAGCAAGAAGGAGAAGCCCTGTTGCGCCGCGTACCGGAACTTGACCTCGTGATGGGTCCTCAGCACGCCAATCGGCTTCAGGAGCTGTTAGAGCAGGTTTTTAATGGCAGTCAGGTGGTGGCAACGGAACCTATCAATATCGTCGAAGACATTACCAAGCCCCGTCGGGACAGTACCGTCACCGCTTGGGTGAATGTAATTTACGGCTGTAATGAGCGTTGTACTTACTGCGTGGTGCCCAATGTACGCGGCATTGAGCAGTCTCGTACGCCAGAAGCTATCCACACAGAAATGGAAGACCTAAGCCGTCAGGGCTTCAAAGAGGTGACGCTGCTGGGCCAAAACATTGATGCCTACGGTCGTGACCTGCCCGGTTCGACCGCCGAAGGTCGCCATCAGCATACCCTCACGGATTTGCTGTACTTTGTTCACGATGTCCCAGGCATTGAGCGGATTCGCTTTGCAACCAGCCACCCCCGCTATTTCACCGAGCGCCTGATTCAGGCTTGTGCTGAGTTACCCAAAGTGTGTGAACACTTTCATATCCCCTTCCAGTCCGGGGACAACGAGGTGCTGAAGGCCATGAGCCGAGGCTATACCCAAGAACGCTATCGTCGCATTATCGAGATGGTGCGCTCCTACATGCCCGATGCTTCCATCAGCGCGGATGCGATTGTAGGGTTCCCTGGCGAGACCGAAGCACAGTTTGAAGCGACGCTTCAGCTTGTGGAAGATCTAGAATTTGACCTGCTCAATACAGCAGCCTATTCCCCCCGTCCAGGCACCCCAGCGGCGCTCTGGGAGAATCAGTTGAGCGAGGACGTGAAGGGCGATCGCCTCCAGCGCCTCAACCATTTGGTGAATCAGAAGGCCGCACTGCGATCGCAGCGTTACCTAGGCCGCACGGAAGAAGTGTTGGTCGAAGATGCGAACCATAAGGATCCAACCCAAGTGATGGGACGCACCAGGGGCAATCGGCTCACGTTTTTTGAGGGGAATATTGAGCAGTTGCGTGGGCAGCTTGTCTCGGTCAAAATTACCGAAATCCGACCCTTTAGCTTGACGGGTGTACCGCTAGTGCCTGCACCTTGCTGAAGCTTAACTCGCCTGGGGTATCAGCCCTGAGGGAATGGCCGCAATCAGCTTTTGCGTATAAGCCTGTTGGGGCTGACGATAAATTTGCTCAGCGGTGCCAATTTCCTCAATCTTGCCTTGGTTCATCACCATAATGCGATCGCTCATAAATTTCACCACACTCAGATCGTGGGAAATAAAGAGGTAGGTGAGGTTAAAGTCCTGCTGTAGCTCTTTGAGTAGATTGAGTACCTGGGCCTGCACCGAGACATCCAGGGCCGAGACAGACTCATCACACACAATAAACTTAGGATTCAGCGCCAAGGCCCGTGCAATGCAGATCCGCTGGCGCTGACCGCCAGAAAACTCGTGGGGGTAGCGCTTCAGGTCGCTGGGCTGGAGTCCCACCCGCTCTAGAAGATAGGTGGCGCGATCTCGGACATTCTGTTTGATGCCGCTGAGCTTGGCAAAAATTTCCATCGGTTCCATCACAATGGCACCCACGTTCATACGCGGGTTGAGGGAACTAAAGGGGTCTTGAAACACAATCTGTAAATCTTGGCGCAATAGCCGCAGTCGTTTGCCATTGAGGGATGTAATATCTTGCCCATCAAACTGAATGGAGCCACCCGTTGACTCCATCAAACGAACGAGGGTGCGCCCCAAGGTGGTTTTGCCACAGCCAGACTCACCCACCAATCCTAGGGTTTCACCGGGATATACCTCAAAGGAAACACCATTAACTGCCGTCACGTAGCGCTTGGTTTGCCCCAGTCGCCCGCGAACGGGGAACCAAACCTTGAGATCTTTGACGGCCACTAACGGGGTTTGGCGCGCTAAGGCTTGGAGGCGATCGCCCTGTTCTACTTCGCTCACTTCAATCTCAAGTCGTCTGTCTCTTTGAGCCGTTTTAGATTGAGTGACGGCGTAGCCTTTCTCATCCAGCACCGTTTCCATAAAGTCCGCCACCGTCGGCAGGTACTTAAGCTGTTTATGGGGCTGGGGGCGACAGGCCAGCAAGCCTTGGGTGTAGGGATGGATGGGATGATGGAAAATTTGGGCACTCGGGCCGTACTCCACAATTTTGCCCTGGTACATGACGGCAACCTCATCGGCAATATCCGCCACAATCCCTAGGTCGTGGGTGACAAAAATAATGGACATCCCCCGCCTGGCCCGCAGCTCTTTGAGTAAATCTAAAACCTGGGCCTGTACCGTTACGTCCAACGCCGTGGTGGGTTCATCCGCAATCAGAATGGCAGGATTACAGGAAATCGCCATCGCAATCATCAGGCGCTGAATTTGACCCCCAGATAGCTCGTGGGGATAACGCTGTAAAAAAGATCGCTTGCGCTCGTGCGTTTCTTCGGCTAAACGCCGTTCGGTTAAGACCATCCCTCGATCATCCGCTTCATCTAACAGCCGTTGTGCTAGGTCTGCATCGGTGGGAATCAGCTTGACCTCTTGGAGGAGGGCGATCACCCGTCCCTCGGCTTCTCCCTTGGTGATTGGTTGATGAAACACCAAGGCTTCTATGAGCTGAGATCCACAGGTGAATACCGGATTAAGGGAACTCATGGGTTCCTGGAAAATCATGGCGATGCTTGCGCCGCGATAGTGCTGCATTTCTCGCTCGGAGAGCTTCATTAAATTAATCGCGGGCTGGGACGCATCTTGGGACGTATCTTGGAACCACAATTCACCGCCCACCACTTCCCCAGGGGGACAGGGCACCAAACGCATAATAGACAACGCCGTCACCGATTTCCCTGAGCCGGATTCCCCAACAATCCCGAGGGTTTGCCCCCGCCCAAGGGTAAACGAAATATTGTCTACCGCTTTAATGAGTTCAGTATCGGTTTGGAACTGAACCTGGAGGTTGTTGACGGTCAAAATAGGGTCTGTCATGGCGGTGGCAGCAATAAAGGGGAAATTTGGCTCAGTACCTTACATGAGCGAGATCTTACCAGTTGCGCTGAACCCGCGATTAAGAGATTGTGTGTCCTTTTTGGAACGGTGGCGGAGCATCCATGCACCTAAGCATCACGATTATTCCCAAGCAGGTTGTTTATGGAAAGAATTGGGGTACTCTAAGAGCGAGCAATGGCCAAGCGCTCAGAAGGGGGGAATATTGACAATAATTCAGGTTGGATGGATCAAGGGCATGATATCTGTACTCAACACATTGCCTAAAGCTGTTGTCATGGGCATCAGCATTGTTCTCATTTTAGGGATTGGCACCGTTGGCTTTAGCCTGCCTGCCTCAGTATCTCTGCTGATTTTTTACTTAATTCCTGTAGTCATCGCTACTTGGTTTGTGGGGTTGCGTTCAGGGGTTCTGGCGGCAGTTCTGAGTGCGATCGCCATCGCCTATGGACAATGGGTTCCCTCACAGCTCGCCCTATCCCTTTGGAATGGAGGGGTCGCTGGTGTGGTGGGCTGTGTTGTCGCCGATTTAATCCATCGTATTAAAATCTCCAGCGAAATTGAGCGTCAGTTGTCGAGAACCGATGCCTCTACAGGGGCAATTAACCGACGCTTTTTTATGGAGCTATTGGAGGCCGAGTTTAATCGTGCTAAGCGCTATCGTTTTCCATTGACGTTGGTTTATATTGAGCTGGATAATTTGGCAGAGATTAATCAACGCTTAGGCTTTCAAAGAGGAGATGAGCTGCTCTACCAGTTTGTCGAGATGATGAGCGAGGAACTTCGATCAAATGACGTGGTGGCGCGGCTCAGCAATGATGAGTTTGCTATGATTTTGCCCCAGACCAATGACGCTCAAGCTCAACAGGTGTTTACGCGAATTTTACCGGATTTCAAAACGGCCTTAGAGGCTCAGGAGGTTCGGATTGAGTGCATTTTTGGGGTGATGACGTTTTTAGAAATGCCCGAGGATTTCACAATCATCAATGATGAGGCGTCTAAGTTTCTTGAAAAAGTAAAGGCTAGCGGACAGAGCCGCTTAGCCTTTGATGTGAGACCTTAATTGTAAAGGGCGCACACATTAGGTGCGCCCTTTAGGAATGTTTTTGAGTTTGAATGGTCTAAAATCCGATTCTTACGCCTGGGAAATTGACCACGATGAAGCCCCGTCTACTGGAGTCGTAGGTGTAGTAATCATAGTTATTACGGGTGTAATAGGCTTGATTGCGGTAGACCACTCTACGGCAGCCATCTGGTAATCGGACAACTCTGGTGTCGTAATTATTTCGATAGCGCTGAGAAGGTCTATAAATATAGACGTTGCGACGATTGTTGTAACGATAGTCATCACGGTTATTCAACCGAAATTCTCGATCATTACGTCTGTCATAACGATCCCGAGCATCCTGGTCGTGTTGTGACCAAACTGTTCCGTTATTACGATTGTATTGACCGTTGTACTGGTCATCGTCATAGGGTCTAGCGGACGCATTGGATGCGGTCAAAACGGCTGAGGTGGAAAGCACAAGGGCGATCGCACCCGTCAAAAGCTTGGTTTTAGTGTTCATGGGACACGTCCTTTCAGAAAACGGTGTTGATTGGGGCCAGAAGCCTGAGCATGTCTTAGATGACTTAAAGCGGTAGGAATATCCTATAGGTAATGATGCTCAAACGGCTAGGATTGTTCCTTCGTCAAAGAAAAATAGTCTATGTTTGTCATCGCCCAGAGATTCAGTTTAGCTAGCAGGCTGCCAACTCCCCTCTTCAGACTGCACAAACGCGCCAGACTCAATGACCGTTTCACAGCGATCGCATAGCAGCGGATGCTTTTGCGACAGCCCCACAGCGGTTGAGTAATTCCAACAGCGATCGCACTTATGCCCTTCTGCCGTCACGACCCCAACCAGCCCCACATCTCCTTTAATGTGATGAGCAAGGGACTCAATTTTAGCGGGGGACTCGATCAGCTCAACCTGAGAGGCCAAAAATAAATAGCGCAATTCATCGACACCTGTGCCAATATCGCTTTGGACGGGGTTCATTTGAGCCAGAGCTTTGGCTAGGTCAGCATCCGCGACGCTCAGTAAAACCTTTGCGTCTAGAGAAGAACCAATGAGTTTGTCTGTGCGAGCTTGTTCTAAAACCTTATTTACGTCTTGACGAATCTGCAAAAGCTTTGACCACTTAGCGCCTAAGTCTGGCTGTGTCCAGTTCGGTTCTAGCTTCACCCAACTCGCTGCAAACACAGACTTATAGGGTGTAGGGTAGGGCAAAAATTGCCAGATGTCTTCTGCCATATGGGACAGGACAGGGGCGATCGCCCGAACCAAATTCTCCAGCGCAATCCACAGCACCGTCTGGCAACTGCGACGACGGGGGGCATCGGACGCACTAATGTAGAGCCTGTCCTTGGCAATATCAAGATAAAAGTTCGATAAGTCAACGATACAAAAATTCTTGACGGCCTGGAACACTCGGACAAACTCATACTTTTGGTACGCATCCGTGATCTCAGCAAAAACTTCTGCGACGCGGTGTAGCATGTAGCGATCCACTGCCGATAGAGATTCGTAAGAGACCTCATCTTGGCTCGGATCAAAATCCTGTAGGCTCCCCAGCACATACTTCGCAGTATTACGGATTTTGCGATATGCATTAGACGTCTGCGTCAGGATGTCTTTGGTCACGGGCACTTCTGAAGAATAGTCCACCGACGACGCCCAAAGCCGCAAAACATCGGCTCCGTAGGCTGGGTCTTCTTTTTGATTCTTACCTCCCTCAATGACAATCATTGGATCAATCACATTACCGAGGGATTTACTCATCTTGTGGCCATCACCATCCACTACAAAACCGCAGGTTAACACCGTCTTGAAGGGTGCAATTCCATTTACTGCAATGCTTGTAAGCAGACTGGACTGGAACCAACCTCGATGCTGATCGGATCCTTCCAAATAAATATCCGCCGGATATCGTAAGTTTTCACGCTGCTCAAGCACTGCCGCCCACGAAGAGCCTGAGTCAAACCACACGTCCATCGTGTCCGTGCCTTTGCGGTAGGTGCGTCCGTTGTTGCGGTACGCCTCTGGCAACAGCTCCGCCTCCGATAGCTCCCACCACGCATCGGAGCCTTTTTCGGCAATGATGGCTTGGGCATAGGCAATGGTTTCCGCATTCAAGAGCGGTTCGTTGGTTTCTTCGTCATAGAACACAGGGATGGGCACACCCCAACAGCGCTGGCGCGAAATACACCAGTCTGAACGCTCCGCCACCATTGATGTGATCCGATTTTGGCCTTGGGCCGGAATCCACTCCACTGAGGCAATGGCTTGGAGCGCCTCCTCCCGAAACCTTTCCACCGAAGCAAACCACTGCTCCGTCGCACGGAAAATCGTAGGCTGCTTCGTGCGCCAATCGTAGGGATATTTGTGGCTATAGGCTTCTTGGTGCAGCAGCGAACCCGCCACATTCAGCGCATCAAAGATGGCCTGATTCCCTTCGCTCACCTCTACCTTTATCTTGTTATTGTCATTTTTGGCCTTATCGACCACCTTCAGCCCCGCAAATTGACCTGCTTCTTCCGTAAAGAAGCCGCGATCGTCTACAGGCGAAACAATGGGTAAACCATAGCGCAAGCCCACCTGGTAATCTTCTTGACCGTGTCCAGGAGCCGTATGGACGAGTCCCGTTCCAGATTCTGTGGTGATATAGTCACCCCCAATGACCACCTCGCTTTGGCGATCAAACAGGGGATGGCGGTAGGTCATGTGCTCTAATGCCTTGCCCATCACGCTGGCTTCAATCACCAGGGCAGTCTCAAATTTTGCTTCAAGGGTCTCGACCAGATCTTTGGCAACCAATAGGTACTTGAACCGACCTGGTGCGCCATCGTCTACAGCATGGACGACGGAGTAGGTAAGGTCTGGGTTAACGGCGATCGCCAAGTTCCCTGGCAGTGTCCAAGGCGTCGTCGTCCAAATCGCCACACCCAAATCACCCAAATAATTACCGAGGGGTGCTTGCAGCGCTTGCGGTAAAGATGTCACCTCAAAGGCTGCGTAGAGCGAAGGAGACGTATGGCCCTCGGGATATTCCAGCTCCGCCTCTGCCAACGCCGTTTGAGAACTTGGACTCCAGTGGACAGGCTTAAGACCACGATAGATATGGCCCTTCAGCACCATCTGTCCAAAAACTTCAATTTGGGCAGCTTCGTACTCCGGTTGAAGCGTGAGGTAAGGTTTTTCCCACTCACCCCAAACGCCAAAACGCTGAAAGCCCTTGCGCTGCTGCTCTACTGTTTTTAGTGCAAAATCACGGGCTTTCCAACGTAGCTTAATGGGCGTCAGCGCAGCCCTTTGCTCAGCATTAAGGGTTTGTAACACTTTCAGTTCAATGGGCAAACCATGACAATCCCATCCGGGGACGTAGCGTACCTTTCGGCCTTGCAAGAGCTGAAATTTGTTAATGGTGTCCTTGAGAATTTTATTTAGGGCGTGACCCATGTGGAGATCCCCATTGGCATAGGGCGGGCCATCATGGAGGATAAAGCGTTCGCCAGGGTTAGCTTGAGAAAGCTGCTCGTAAACTTGTTCTTGCGCCCAGAACGATTGGAGTTCCGGTTCTCGTTTAACGGCATTGGCCCGCATGTCAAACTTGGTTTGGGGCAAGCGTACGGTGTTTTTGTAGCGTCCAGATTCTGTCACAGACTTCACTTTAAAGCGTTGTTATGTTAGCCATTATAGAATTGAGGGCGACCTACCGTAGACCAACCCCAAAAAGTCGAACATCACTTCAGCAATAAGGGCATCCTAGATACACACAAGAATTCTCAGCCGTTGGCTCTGATGAAAAAAGCGCCCATACGCCAAACTTCAATCCGCGATCGCCTCATTGTTGGGGTGGGCTTTATGCTGCTTCCATTGGTTGTGATTTCAGGGGGAGCTTTTTTCTTCTTTGAGCAGGCCGTCAACACCTTTGAAAAAAGTGAAAATAATCGACTAGAAGAGTTATTTCCCCTAGATCGCCTCGAAACATCCCTGAGAGATGCCTATGATGTGATTGATCAGGTCAATGCTAAAAATTTAAGGCAAAGTCAAGGGCGCTTTACTGACTTGAGCAAAGAAATTGATCAATGCTTTGTTGATTTGCTCAAGACCCCTTCTCAACTTGCGGAAAAACGCCGACTGCTGCTTGGCATTGAGCAAGAATGGCAGCAAGCCAACGACCAAAGTAATCGCCTGTTTGGGCTTTCGGCATCAGTATCGGCAGATTCTATTGCACAGCGGCAGCAACCCCTCAAAAATTATTTAGCCAGTGCTGCCAATGGAAGCAGTCGCCTGATTAACCAGCTCATCAATTTTCAATCTAATGACAATCTCCAACGTGCAAGGGAACTAAAGCAGCAGACGCGGTTCACAATTATGATTATTTCTGCGGTGGCGATTATGATGGCGATCGCCTCGGCATTAGTATTAGCACGCGGTATTTTAAGACCGCTCAAGATTTTGAATAAGGGCGTAGCGCACTTTGGCGACGGCGATTTATCCCATCGCATTGATCTTAAAACTCAAGATGAACTAGAGCTACTGGCTAACACTATTAACTGGATGGCAGACAACTTAGAGAAAAGCCAACAGGCGCTGATAGAACTGGCAACGATGGACGGACTCACAGGGGTCTTTAATCGCCGAGAGTTTAATCGTCGTCTTACGATAGAAATTGAGCGATCGCGGCGAGAAGGCTATCCGGTCTCGCTTCTGATGGTGGATGCCGATCACTTTAAACGAATCAACGATACCTATGGGCATCAGTCTGGTGACGATGTTCTACGCTTTATGTCTGCCTTAATTAAGCAAGAAATTAGACCAGGCGATTTACCTGCTCGGTATGGTGGCGAAGAATTTGCAGTGATTTTGCCCTATGCCGATAGCAACGATGCGTTTGTGGTTGCAGAGCGCCTGAGAAACTTAATGGCTGCCCAGGATATTGAAATTCAGGACGGTCAAAGCGTTAATGTTACCGCTAGTTTGGGCTGTGCCACGTTTCCAGCCGATGCCCAGACTGAAGTAGCCCTGATGGCGATGGCGGATGCGGCACTCTATCGGGCCAAGGAGGGAGGACGCAACCGAGTTTGTCTAGTGTCCCAGATGTCTGCATCTAATGATTTTCCCCCCAGCTAAAGACAGCCTAAATCTTACAGCATCAAAAACATCCGTAAAACCCCTGAGGTTTAGGAGGGCTTTTCTTTTTAGGATGTTATGGAGACAAATTGAATTGGGGAGGATAAATCAATGCCTCCTCAATTATGTTGACCTGGATATAAATGCCGCTAAAACTGATCGGTGTAAACTCAAAAAAAAACAAGCTTCCAGCCTTGGACAAAAGGGACGGATTTGCACTACCGATGGCCCTTGCCCTTGGCATGGTAATGCTGGCCTTTGCTGGGACGAGCATTTTGGTGGCTCAGGGCGATCGCAATACTGCCGTACAGCGTCGCACCACGGGAGCCAGCCTTTTGGTCAGCGATGGGGCCATATCCAGAGCACTTTTGGAATTGAGTAAGCCCAATAACAGCGTGCTGCTCATTCGCAACTACGACCCAGTGGATACCAATACCGGGAAAAATTATCTAGGCGCAGACGGAACCCCAAAGAATGGAGATGAAAGCGGCACTGACGTAGATCAGTGGACTGGCTATAATCCAATCAATGCACCCTGCTATCAGCAAGTGGGACAGATCGCACCAAGTATTGCGTTGACGGGTACGATCGGGCCAGATGAAACCTATACGATTAAAGCCTATCACTACGATAAACAGAAAAAACGTGGAACCTTACTTGTAGAAGGTAACTATAAAGGCCAAGCATCATTAGTGGCTGTGACCTTCTCGATTGAACCCATAATGGATGACTTTCCGGGCCTGCTAGCGTTCGATGTTGATCCTAGCAATGTATGGGATACAGGTGTGGTAGCGCTTCGGGGTCGTCAGATTCTCGGTCGCAAGGGAAATATATATTATTATCCGTCTCATTCGCCCTCACCATCCTTGACAGGATTTTCCCTGCCAGGGAATTCAAATCGCGCAAGTTATCTCTCTGCCTTATGGTCTTCTACATCCCAAGACGGGGCTAGCAGTGACACGGTTGGCGGAAAAATCTCTGCCTGTAGTCTAACGCCCAACCTTCCCGTCGGAACGTCAGGCACAAATATTGGAACTATCAATACCAGTAAAACCCTAACGGGGAGTGGGGGAACAGTTCCGACCCGCTATCAAGTAGACACAATTGATCTTGCCAGCAATGAAGTTCTAACGGTCAATACGACAGGTGGCCCTGTCTATATTGACATTACAGATAAAGGCAATCCTGGAAATAATCCTGATTTAGCCATTACCTTACGCAACTCGGCCCAAATTCTCAACGTTCGCACAGATGGTCAGCCGCCTCGGGTGGGAGATCTTCGGATTATGCTGCGAGGTAATAGTCAGACAAATCTCTATGACAAAACCTGCATTCAAAACGCCTTTCTGTTTTCTTTCAGTGATGAGTTTAGACTATCGACTTTGGGGCCAGGGTGCCCAGGGGGGAATAATACTAACTTTGAAGGGGTCATTTGGGCACAGGCTATGCTGAGTTCTAAAAATGCTTCTGCCAATCGCCCTGTATCCTTTGTGGGGGGAAATACCGGAAATCAGTACGATACGACGATTACGCCGGGAGCGACTTCTGGAATTGCTGTACCTGACGATGTGTCGAGCTTGAGTGATTTACTTGAGTACATTGACTGGCCAGCTCGGTACAAGTATGGCGTTATCAGCAGTTGGCAGCGGGTGAATTAATGACTCAATTCATTCGTCCACGATTCTTACCTTTAAACCCAAGACTCAGCCAGCGTCATCTAAGATTTCTGTTGCGTTCATCATCCGGTTTCAGCCTTGTTGAAGTGCTGGTGGCCTTACTAGTGATAACAATTTTTATTGCTATCACGATGCAAATGTTTGTTTCAGCCGCCTTTTTTCGCTCGAAGGGAGATCAATATAATCAGTCATTTAACTGGATTCAAGCAGATTATGAGGTGGTTTTTAAGCAAGCGAGTGAATATGAAAATGATGTAGAACCCGCTTCTACATTATGCTCAGCAACCACTCCAGCCAATGGTTTGGCGGCGGGCTTTTTAGCTGACACTACCCGTGGACTTGGCGGCGCAACTGTAACTTTGGGACCTAAAACCTTTGCAGGCAGGTCTTTTATGCTAACTCGCACCGGAGACTATGCAAACTCCAGTAACCCCTATAAGTTATTAAAGCTAAATTACACTGTAACTCCCACTGATGGGAGTCCGGCGATCGCCAATATCAACACCGAAGTTGTCATCTATGCCGGATTCAAATGTCCTTTCTAAGGTTGGTTTTTCTCTTGCCAAAATGGGAATACTAAACTATGGCTGGCAACTTTAAATACATTGTAAAAATGGGATGTCATGGGGACATTTTGAGTAATGGAGAACAGGTTTAGGCCATGAGAATTAGACGGCGATCGCGTAAGCCATACCGACAGTTTTGGCAACGGGGCTTTACCCTTATTGAAATGATTGTGATTATAGCGGTGGTTGGTATTTTAGCCGCTGTTGCCTTGCCTAGTTTTTCGTCAATGCTCGACGCGACGAAAGTGGATCAAGCGGTCGTCAGTCTTCGGACTTCTCTCCAAGACACCCAGCGACAGGCTATTCGTACTGGCCAAATTTGTACTGTAGAAGTGCCAAAAAACAGGGGTAGGGGTAGGGGTAGGGGTAAGACCGAGAGAAATGTCAACTGCGTAATATCAACCGATCCTGAAATACCTGAGGACGTTGACATTGCCAGTAATCTACAATCGCCGACTTCTACACCGCCCCCCTCTCCTAGCCCAAGCGTATTACCCGTCGAAACGATTCCGGTTACATTTAGACCCCTAGGTAGTGCGGATTTTTCAATTGCGAGTACCGTTCAACTGCCTGCAACACCCCGCGACCCCAGCGGTAAAGTGGTGGCCTTCATCGCAGAGAAACCTCAGGTCAAAATGAAGTGCGTCGCCATTTCAAGTACCTTGGGCCTCACGCGCATCGGTACCTATACGGGGAGCACTGTCCCCGCAGAAATCACGGACACGGGTGTTTGTACCGCATTGGACTGGAAGCAGCAATGAAATCAAAACCGAATTCTTTATGGCATCGTTGGCAAATGCGATCTCGGCAGTCATTACGACCCAAAAAACGCCTCTTCCCTTCGTCCAAGCAAGGTTTTACGCTGATTGAGCTATTGGTGGCAACGCTCATCACCTCTGTCGTAATATTGGTTGCTTGGTCGGGGTTAATTTCGGCGATGGGTATGAGCCAAGCTGCCGAGGCGCGCTCAGCACGGCAAACCGAGCTGAACAAAGCCTTGGATTTTATGACCAACGAGATTCGGATGGCGCGCTCCATTAACGAATCGGGAACTTTAGCCGCCAATGGCACCACAGTCACGCTTGCAGATGTGATTACGAGTGCAGGTGTCAACCCCTCCGCGCTGGGGAGTCACGGCACCATCAGTTTGTACCTCGAACGACCGACACAGGCCAATATTCCTGCTATTTGCCCCGTCGGTGGTCCCAATGCAGGTGCGCCACCCCCAACGCCAGCAGATTTTGACCCGATTGTGTATGATATTCGCCCCAGTCCCAGCGGGTGGCTCCAGCCCCGGATGGTGGCGCGCTATGGTCGAGTTCCTTCTAGTGATGGCACCATCAATCCTTGCAGTAGCCCAATTTCTAGCGATCCAATGATAGACGCGCTGTCTACCGTCATGAAGACTGCCCCAACCTGCTCTGGAGTGCTCTCTGGGGATGGTGGATTTTATAGCTGTGTCAATGGACAGGAAGTTAACTTATTTTTGCAGAGTGATATTGACAATGCTCAGGTAAAGCAGGTTAGCAGTGCCGTCTCATCTCGGGTGCTCAATATTCAGCCTCAAGTCGCGTCTCCTTCGGGGTGCCCTGGAGAAAGTAGTCTACGCTCATTGCCAGGTCAGAAGAAGGCTGAGATCGTTTTTGTGAATCAAAAAAACGTTCCTGTTAAGGTGTATTGGATTGATTACTCGGGGGTGCGGGACGACAATTTTGCCCTAATGCCTAATCAAGTCCTCAAGCAGAAAACCTTCATGAACAATCCGTGGGTTGTCACAGACGCTAGTGATGTTTGTTCAGATATTTTTGTGGCGACCAGTAAAAAAATGGTGGCAACGATTCAATAAAATCTCAACAAAGTAGGCTTTACGTAACTGGGTCTTCAGGGGGCCAAGATCCGTCATCGTCCTCTGGTATTGAGGCATGGGTATCTTCCTCAGCGGCCTCTTCAGAGGGGTTCTCCTGATGTATGTCATGGGCTGGGGTAGGCTCAGCAGCGAGTTCTGCTTTAGGACTCTCAGAGCTGACTTCTTGCGTTGCTGTAGCGGAATCTTCTGCGGCTGAAGGTGCCGGAGGTTCTTGGGTTAAAGGCAATTCCGGTGCAGTCGATGGTTCTAGCGCTGAAGGGATGTCTGCCGACACTTCTTTATCCACCGGGGTTTCAGGATTGGGGGATTCCGAAGTTGAGACACTAGGAGATTCTGTGGTGAGACTAGCCGAAGCGCTACCGTCCTCCCAATCTTCATCCTTAACGTCTTGAAGCGGTGCTGGAGATGCTTTCACGTTTGACGCGCTATCCCCTTTACCCAATTGGCCCTGTACCCAGACTGAGGCTTCCCCATAGGTTACGAGTATCCGTCCCCAGCCTTCTTTTAAGAAAGGCATCAGTGTATCTAGGGAGCCAGGAATTGCTGTTTGAGCCTCAGGTGCAGCAAATTGGCGTCGTTGTTGAAGGGTTTGCCATCCAAACCAGAGAATGAGCGCTGCACTGGCAATGTGCCCTAAAAGTTCGCCGCCGGAAGTATGGTCGCCTTCCGCAAACAGTAGCAGTGCATAGAGTAAGGCCACGCCACTCCAAGCCAGGTCGGGTTTGCGTTGGACTTCTGGGAACAAGAAGCCCGACAAAAATAGAACTAAACTGCCCAACGCCACAACCCCAGCTAGAAGATGGTTCAACATACGCGATCGCTCCCTGTTAGCCTCTACACACCAATTTATCCATACGTCAGCATAGTCATAATTGAGCACCACTGGATGCGGCGATTGCACAAAAATTTAGATGAGGCAACCTCAACATTTCGTTAATTTGCTCTATTCACTTGACGAAGGCTTGACCTTTACGCGAAGATGAGAGAAGCATAAGGGGTTATAGCTCAGTTGGTAGAGCACTGCAATGGCATTGCAGGGGTCAGCGGTTCGAATCCGCTTAGCTCCATAAAAATTCAGGATTAAGCGCTAAGGCGTTTTCAATTTCAACCTGCCGAAGACTTGACCCGTCCCTAGGCTCCCATACCGGAGTAATGCTTAAGGCCACGTCTCCACAGCCAACGGTTAATAATCCAAAACAGTCCACTCCAGGCCAACATTACACCAAAGCCTTGCCCTAAATTAACAGGCAGACCAACCAGTAAACTGGCTGGAAAATAAATCAGGTACGGAAATGGCGTCCACAGGACGATCGCCTTCACCCCTTCAGGAAATACATTCAGGGGTGCAATCATGCCGGACAAAAACAAATAAAACAAGAACCAAAACTGCTCGATCGCCGTGGCCCGTTCTGTCCAAAAGGCGAACATGGCAAAGGTGTATTGGATCAAAAACCGGAGGATGAATGCGAGGATAATGGCGGCGATCGCCAAAATGCCCCCTCCCACACTGGGCACCCAAAAAGACTGGGGATACAGCGCAAAGAACAAGACCATTAGGGCGATCGTAAAGGGCATCCGCGCAAAGCGTTCTGCTATATGGCCTGCAACGTGATGCCACACAGGGTCAATGGGCTGTAAAAGCCGTGGGGAGAGTCGTCCTTCCACCACTTCTTTTTCAAACTCCCAGGCGACCCAGACAATGGTGAGCTGCCGGATCAAAAAGACGCAGATAAAGTAACGAGAAAAGTCGATTGCAGACAGCGAAAAGCCTCCGCTTGCCGCAGCTTGAGTCCAAACGCCCATCATGATGAGGGGCATGGAATTTGCCAGCACCCACAAAATCAGCTCGGCACGGTACTCCACCATGTAGGCGTAGTAAACCGACAAAAACACCCTGGATTTGTGAAGGATTTGCATTACTCCACCATCCCCGCCTTAAATACACGACCAATAATTTCTTCAATCGGCGGGTCAGTGATGGTGAGATCGCTGACGGGTAATTCTGCCAATAGTTTGGCAATGGTATGGGTCAAGTCTTCGCGGTGAATCATAAAACACACTTCTCGCCCTGTGACGGATTCAATTTCGCCATAGGCGGCAAGATCTGCTTCTAGGAAGGTCTGCTTTAGCTCTATCTTGACCTGGCGGTAAGGGGCAAAGTGATCGAGCAATCCATCTAAGGCACCGTCATAGATGAGCTGTCCTTGGTGGATCAAGAGAACGCGATCGCACAGGGCCGTAATATCCGCCATGTAGTGACTGGTCAGCAGAATGGTGGCGTCAAAGCGCTCGTTGTAGGACTGCAAAAATTCTCGGACGCTGACCTGGGCGTTGACATCCAATCCGAGGGTGGGTTCATCCAAAAACAACACTTGAGGCTGGTGCAGGAGTGCCGCAAGGAGTTCGGCTTTCATCCGTTCCCCTAGGGAGAGTTTGCGCACAGGCTGGGTCAGTTTGTCTTCGAGGGTCAGCATTTCGGTCAGTTCACCCACGCGACGCTTGAAGGTGCGATCGTCTATGCCATAGACTGCCGCATTGATTCTTAAAGAATCCATAGCGGGTAAATCCCACAGAAGCTGCTGTTTTTGGCCCATTACGAGGGTGATTTTTTCGAGAAATGCTTTACTGCGCTGGAAGGGAATGTTTTCCGCTACCCGCACTCTGCCACTGGAGGGGTGAATCAATCCGGTCAGCATTTTGAGGGTTGTGGTTTTACCCGCCCCGTTGGGTCCCAGGAATCCTACGATTTCCCCTGGTTGGATTTCAAAGCTGACGTTATTGACGGCTGTTACCAGTCGATTTTGGCGCTTAAAAAAATGCGACAGGGTGCCGCGCATTCCCGGTTGCTTGATGGCAACGGGATAAACTTTGGAGAGGCAGTCTGCAACGATGATAGGCATACCATCTATGCTAGCGGACTACTATGGACTGTTGGGGCTGCCCTCGGCGGTTTTTGCCTGTTGTTCAATCGTAGTCTTCGTTTGATCGACGGTTTGCTGGACATTACGGGCTTTGTCAATGGCTTTTTCTCCGCCATCTACGCTTTTTTGGTAGGTTTCGGCGACGGGGTTGGCGCAAGAGGAGAGGGTGATCGCCCCAAAACAAAGGATCCAGGATAAACATCGAGCATGCTTCAACTTCATTCCAACTCCAGTACTTTACGATTTAGCATGCCCTAATCGTCAAGCTGATTAGTCCTAAGAAACCTGACTCAACCGTGCGCTTAGAAACTCAGCCGTGCCTTCCACAAACGCAATCACCTTATCGTAGGCCATACGAGTAGGACCCAAAACACCCACGCTACCCACGGGCGTATTTCCCTTTTGATACACCGATGAAACCAGCGCACAATTTTGAATCGGCTTCAGCGCATTTTCTGCCCCAATCCGAATTAGGGCAGGTGGCCTAAGACTACTTTTTTGAGCAGAAGGTACCTGAAACCCCAACCCTTCGTAAATAAGAGGCCAGAGCTGATCTTGCTCTTCTTCCAGCATCTGAATAATCGTCTGGGCTTGAGCCAACTCCGAAAACTCAGGCTGACGTAAAAACTCAGAAACACCGCCAATTAGAATGGGATTTGCGATCGGCGACTGATGCCGCTGACTCAGATCGTGGCAAAGCTGCTTCAGGAACGCTGCAAATTTCTGGAACTCACGGTCTAGCGCTTGCCAATCGATTGAAGCAAGCTCAGATAAAACCTTTCCACACAGATGATGGTTCAGAAAATTCGACAGTAACTGTAGCTCTTGCTCCAATAATTCGGCATCTCCAGATTGCCCCAAGTGCGCGGGTAAATCCATAAAAACAGAACGGGTTTCATAGTTATCTGTCACCAAAATCAGCATTACCCGTTGCTGTTCTACCTGCACCAAATGCAGATGACGAATCGTAGTGGCAAGGGACGACTGAGGTACCGTAATCAGCGCAACACAGCCACTGAGGGTGGCTAAAATTTGGGCCGCTTGGCGCAGCAGTGTTTCAAAGCTGGTGTGCTCGGAGGGGAGGCGCTTGGACAAGAGCTGCTGAATCCGCTCTACCCACTGATCCGAGGGCGTGATGAGCTTATCAACATAAACCCGATATCCAGAATCTGAGGGAATTCGACCCGCCGATGTGTGGGGTTGATAGAGTAAACCCTCTTTCTCCAGCATGCCCATGACATTGCGGATGGTAGCAGAGCTAAGGCTAAATTCATACTCCTTCGCCAGCGCCTGGGAACCAACGGGTTCAGCCGTTTCGATGTAGTAGTTAACGGTGGCCCAAAGGACTTTTTGCTGGCGCTCGGTGAGCTGAAGGTACATGGTGGCTATGCTTTCACAAATTGGGCTTTAGGGGCTTCACAAAAGGAGCTTTATAAAATGGGTGGTGCTAGTAGCGAGGAAGAGATGAATCAACCGCGAGGGCATAGGCGTCAATGCCACCTACTATATTTTTGACATTGGTAAAGCCCTGTTGGGTTAGCCACTGGCACATTTGGGCGGAGCGCATCCCATGATGACACATGACGTAGGTTTCACCGTGGGGGTCTAGCTGAGTGGGCAGCGTTGCCGTCCATTCAGCGGATTGGCTGAGGGGAAAGACCTGGAAATTGGGGAGGGCGGCGATCGCAATTTCCTGAGGTTCGCGTTCATCTATAAGCTGAAGTGGTGTGTCTGCCTCTGCGATACGCTGGGCCAACGCCTCAACGGTAATTTCTAAAAGATTGGGATCGTAGGACATAGACGTTGTGAAAGGGATTTTTTGATAATTCAGAGCAAGTTAACACAAATTTAAAAGAAATAATGCTTATTCTGTTATAGCTTTACCCAAACCCTAAGCTTCACACCCTGGTTGACTGACAAAACTTTTCGCTTGGCGGTTGAAACCGCAGCTACAAGAACGAAATCCGCCGTCGCGGATTGTTGGAACCCTTGATATATTTAGTCTGCGTAGGCAGACTTTGTTCTTGTAGGCGCGATTTCAATC
>JANLSD010000352.1:0-11366 GCA_031362245.1 Acaryochloridaceae cyanobacterium OTE_25_metabat_464
CTTGAGCACCCGCCTTCATGGCCGCCACAGCCGTTTCTTCCCCAATAGTGCCAGAGACAATAATAAAGGGGATATCCAGGTGCTGACTCTGAAAAAGTTTTAGGGCATCCAGGGCATTAAACACAGGCATCGTGTAGTCCGAAATCACGATGTCCCATTGCTGCTGTTCTAGGGCCGCTTGCATGGTCGCGGGTGTTTCTACACGAGCATGGTTGACTGCATATCCGCCGCGACGCAGTTCCCGAAGGACTAAAAGCGTATCGTCTTCGGAATCTTCGACCATTAGGACGCGTAACGGAGAATCCATAGTGGTGCCTCTCTTAAACAGGCGGTGGTTCGTTCATCAACAGCCAATACATGCCGAGCTGCCGGATGGCTTCCGAGAACTGAATGAAATCAACAGGTTTGCGAATGTAGCTATTACATCCCAGGCTATAGCTGTCGAGCATATCCTGTTCTTCACTAGAAGTGGTGAGTACCACCACGGGCAACAGTTTGGTGCGCTCATCAGCTCTGATGCCTCGCAGCACTTCAATCCCATCCAGGCGGGGCAGCTTCAGATCCAACAAGACCACCGTTGGCTTAATGCTAATATCTCGTCCGGCATAGGTTCCGGTTCCATACAAGTAATCCAGCGCCTCAACCCCATCGCGGGTCACAATAATTTCATTGCCAATGTGATGGCGCTTGAGTGCTCGAAGGGCTAACGCCTCATCGTCTGGGTTATCTTCTACCAGCAGGATACTTTTGGTGCTTGCGGTCATAGACTGGTTTCCTCTGGTTTTAATGTGAAGTAAAATGTTGCGCCTTTTTCTAAGACCCCCTCGGCCCAGACCCTACCGCCATGTCGATGGGCAATTCGTTGTACCGTTGCTAATCCAATCCCGTTGCCTGGGAACTCGTTTGCACTATGTAACCGTTGAAATGGCCCGAATAACTTATTGACAAAAGCCATGTCAAAGCCTGTCCCATTATCTCGTACAAAGTACACTGGAGTATTTGTTTGGGCGGGTAGGATGCCAAATTCGACTTGGGCATGGGGATTTTTGGCACTGAATTTCCAGGCATTATTGAGTAGGTTAATCAGCAAGATTTGGACTAGACGTGCATCCCCTCGAACAACCAATCCTGGCTGAACCACGAATTCAACCTGCCGTTCTGGCTGGCTTCGCTGCAACTCTGTGCAGACGCTACTGGCTAACAAGCTGAGATTGACAGACTCTAACTTCATTTCACTGCGCGTTACCTGGGATAGGTTGAGGAGATCATCGATCAAATTTCCCATGCGCTGCGTTGCATTGCGAATCCGACGAAGGTAGTCTTGTCCGCTCACACCCAATTGATCTTGGCAGTCTTCTAGAAGTGCTTGACTAAACCCATCAATACTTCGTAAGGGGGCACGCAAATCGTGAGAAACCGAGTAGCTAAAGGATTCCAGTTCTCGATTCACGGCCTTCAGTTCCACAATGGCTTGCTGGAGTCCCTGGTTTAGGGTTTGGACGGCTTGGACGGCTTGCTTTCGTTCGATGACCTCAGTCCGAAGTTCAGCCATGAGTTCGGCATGGTGGAGGGCCACGCCCAAATGGTTGGCAATTTGTTTAATAAATTCGATTTCTGTTGTCTGCCACGCTCGGGTTGCTTTGCATTGATGAATACACAGCAAACCCCACAGGTTTTGGCCTTGGAGAAGCGGTACTGCTAGATTGGCCCTAACCTGAAATTGGGACAGAATTTCAATATGACAGTCGCTTAACCCTGCGTTATGGATATCTGTAACCACCTGCATGTGCCCTTGTTGATAACGGGCGGCAAATTGCTCTCCAAAGCAATGGTCATGGATTTTGTGCGCCATTGCGGAGGCAAAGGCCGGATCTACGTCTTCGGAGACAAATTCGCCATCGTTCCAGCCAGACTCTGGGTAGAACCGAAACATTCCGACCCGATCTGCCGATAGAAGTTGACGGACTTCGATGGCGGTGGCTTGAAAAATGGTTTCTAGTTCTAAGGGTTCGCGTAGACGAGTAATGACGCTAAATAAGGTTTTCTGCTGCTCAAACTTTAATTTAGCGTGGTCAATTTCTTGTTCTAAAGGTTGGAAATCTTCTGTCAATGCCTGTTTAAGCTGCTCGAAGGCGGCGTCATCTCGGCAGAAGGTTCGTAATTTTGGAAATATATTGGGATTCATTATGGGGGGGATGTTTTATTATTCTTAAAGCATAACTGTGTTGGAGAGATTACTATGGCCCGGACAGAATCTACTATGTTGCCCTTAGGGATCGTTGCACCAGACTTTGAACTCCCTGACGTGACGACAGGGAAATTAGTGACGTTGAGTCAGTTTGTGGGCAGTAAGGCGCTGCTGGTGATGTTTATGTGTGAGCATTGTCCCTTCGTGAAGCATGTCCAAGATGAGATAGCACGAATCGGACATGACTATGTGCCCCAAGGGCTAGGGATTGTTGCCATTAGTGCCAATGATGTCAGCAATTATCCCAAAGATGCCCCTGAGCACCTTGCGGCAATGGCCCAACACCTGAATCTGAACTATCCCATTCTCTATGATGAAACCCAGGCTGTGGCAAAAGCCTATCAAGCGGCCTGTACCCCAGATTTCTTTTTGTTTGGTGCAGACCATCGCCTCGTTTACCGTGGTCAGCTTGACGACAGTCGTCCTGGGAATGAACAGCCCGTCACGGGATTAGATCTACGTGCAGCCATTGATGCGGCATTGGTGGATGCACCGATGATTGTGGATCAAAAGCCCAGTATTGGCTGCAATATTAAATGGAAGCCAGGCAACGCTCCCACCTATTAACGTAGCAATATGACTTTCACTTTGATTGCTTTTGCCTTGATCGGTTTACATTTGGGGGGAATCACACCCCGCAATATCCTTTCAACCCCAACCCCGATCGCCCAGGCTGCGACCTATAAATTCAAACCTTTACCCCCTTCTGACCGTCAGGGAATTCAGCGCTGCTTTGTGGCCTACAAGCAGGCGCTGCTGGCAAAGCAAGGGGATCTTGCCGTTGAGCAGGTGAGTGCTACAACCCTCACCTACTATGGCAAAATGCGAGACTTGGCTTTGCGGGGGGATGGGGCTACCGTGCGATCGCAGTCTTTGGCAGATCAATACATTATCTTGGCGCTGCGACAGCGGGTTGGGTTAGAAACACTCCTCCCGATGACGGACAAGGAGGTCATTAGCCTTGCCATTCGAGAAGGTTGGATTGGGGAAAGTGGCTTGAGAGCAACCAGTATTGGTACCGTGACGGTCAAGGGCGATCGCGCTGAGGCCGTTCTTGTGGTTAAGGGCAAAACCTATCCTGATTTGCCACGGTTTGTCTTTTTGAAAGAACAAAAAGAATGGAAAATAGACATCACGGCCCTTCTCCCTGTAGCTGAACAGATTTTTCAGCAGTGGTATGCCGCCGAAAAAGCATCAGACAATCTTTCAACAGACACTTTTTTGACCAATATTCTGACCCTGATCTCAGGCAAGCCCGTTTCTCCAGAGATTTGGCAACCCCTAGTGCGTTAAGGAATTTAGGCTGGCCCAGCCGTCACGATCAGTAAATGATCCGGCAAAATGAGGTCTTGGATGACTTGGTTCATTTGTGCCATTGTCACCGCCTCAATCTTGCCCGGAAAATCACGAATTTCTTCAGGGCTATACCCATCCACCGCATTCATCAGCATCCGATGTACCACTGCATCAGGGTTCGCCAACTCCACGGGGTAGCTATTGACAATGCTCCGTTTGGCAGCACTGAGTTCAGACTCAGAAATCCCATGTTGGCGTAGGTTCTGGAGCAAAGCGATGGTGCTATTGACCGCCTGTTCCGTATCTTCTGGGGCGGTCTGCATTTCAATCACAAAGGGACCCGCAATTTGCCCCGCTGCAAAGTAGCTATAGATGCCGTAGGTAAGTCCTTGGCGATCGCGGATTTCAGTCCCCAATCGGCTAGAAAGGGTGTCCCCGCCTAAAATTTGGTTCAGCACAATGGCAGTGTGATACCGGCGATCGCGGCGTTCAATCCCTGGATATCCCATATAGGTAATGGACTGACTCTTCCCTGGCAACGGCACCTGTACTCGATGGGTTGTAGCAGGGAATGGCGTTACTGGAATCGGCTGCGTTGATTGAATCCCGTGGGTTTTCCAGTCCCCAAAATACGTTTGAATTTGAACTTTGACCTGAGGGATATCAAAATCACCCACTAAAGCCAATACAGTATGTTCTGGGGTATAGCATTGCTGGTAGAAGGCCCTCACATCCTCGCGGGTGATGGACTGCATGGTTTCAATGGTGGGAAACACATAGAAGGGATGATCGGGGGCATAAAGTTTTTGCTGCAATGTTCTGCGCCCCAATCGTGCTGGATCATCTAATTCCATGTGCAGGCTAGAGATAATTTGCTTGCGAGAAAGTTCCAGTTCAGAATCTGGGAACGCAGCCTGCTGGAGAATTTCAGCAAGGGTTTTGAGCAACAGCGAGAGATCGATCGCCAATGCATGTCCTTCCACTTCAACCCCTTCTCTGAACGCACTAAAGTCTAAACCTGCGCCTCGATCTTCGAGTCGCTTGGCTAAAGCAAGGGCATCGTGGGTATCTGTACCGCCCATAATGGTTTCAGCGGTGAGGCTAGCCACTCCTGGCTTGGTCAGAAGATCTAGCCCATTTCCAGCCTGGATATTGCCATTGAGGGTGACGGTAGGGGAACTGTGATCACTCAGCAGTAATACTCGCAAACCGTTCGGGAGGGTAAAGGCTTCGGGAAGCACCTGGGTGGTTGAGCCTTTGGCTTTGTTAAACGCTGGCAAATATTGGGCGACCTCCGCTGGATCGACGGGTTCACTGGGGGTGAAGTTTTCGACCGTTTGCTGGGCCGAGACGTTGCCAATCTCTGCGTCTTCATCAAACTGAGTGGGTTCAAAGTAACCTACTGTGCGCTGGGCCGCATTGAGGTAGGTTTGGGCTACACGCTGGACATCAGCGGCGCTCACCTGATGGATTTGGGTTAAGTAGCGATCGCTATATCGATAATCCCCCGTCACGATTTCACTGTAGGCAAGCTGACTGGCCTGACTGTCAATCTCGCGGTTGCTCATCATGAAGTGGGTCATGAGCTGCTGTTTGGCTCGCTCCAGCTCTTCGTCAGAGACGAGGGTTTGCTGGATGGATTCAATGGTTTGCAGTAAGACCTGATCGACGTTCTGTAGATCTTGTTCTGGAATCAGCGCTGCTGAAATGTTGTACCAGCCTGGTTCGATCAAGGCTGCGGAATAGGAACTGACCTGGCTGGCTAATCCTGGCTCAATTAAGGTTTGGAAAAATCTGGAGTTGCGACCGACGGAGAGGATGGCGTCGAGGACATCAAGAACGGGGACGTCTGGGTGATGAATGTCTGGGATGGGATAGACGGATTCGATGAGGGTGGCGCTGCCAGGTTGTTGGAGATGGATAGGGGAGGTAGAAGAGGGAGGGGAGATTGAGGAGGTAACGGAGGTTGAGGGCGATAGGGGGGTGGTATTGGGGGCGATCGCACCAAAGGCTTGATCAATGATGGTTTGGAGGGTAGCTGAGTCAAAGTCACCCGTAACGGTTAGCACTGCGTTTTCAGGGCAATAAAAGGTGCTGTAATAGTCCCGCACCTGTTCAAGGGTGAAGCTTTCAACGTCTGTCTTGGTGCCACCGACGGGAAGCCCGTAGGCCCGTTCGGGGAAGGCTTGACGCATAACTGCTTCAGAGAGGCGATACTCTGGGCTGTTGTCGTAGCCCTGGAGTTCTGAAATGACGACGCGTTTTTCGGTCTCAAGCTGCTCTTCGTTGATCAGGGAATGACGCATGCGATCGGCTTCTAGCACCAGCAGGGCTTCTAGTTTATCGCTGCTGACGGTGCCAAAGTAGGCGGTCATATCGTAGCTGGTGAAGGCGTTGGAGGCGCTGCCGAGGGCGCTAAATAACCGACCAAATTGGATGGGGCGGCTTTGGGTTCCTTTGAACAAAAGATGTTCAAGTTGATGGGAAATGCCGTTGAGTCCAGGTGCCTCGTTGCGTGACCCAACGCGATACCAAACTTGAACGCTGACGACGGGTGCGGTATGAATTTCTTTGGTTAAGACCGTTAGGCCATTGTCTAAGACTGTTTTCTGTACACCGCGAGTCAATGTGTTCATGGGTTGAGCAGCAGGAGAAGAGGTCATAGGAATCTTAAAACAGCCTAAAATAAGGTTAAAGAACCGACTTCTCCAGAAGGGTTGAGTCGCCATCAATTCATTTTACAACCCTCATCGTGTGTGTACCTGAATTGGATGCTGTTATTATTTGAGACAGGGGTCTTTTGCTTTACATTTGCCCTAGGGTCTTAAAATCACTCTGGTAAGGTCAGAGTAGATCTAAAGATCCAGCTTGCGCCCGTAGCTCAGTGGATAGAGCAACCGCCTTCTAAGCGGTTGGCCGATGGTTCGAACCCATCCGGGCGCGTTTGACAGACAACCGTTTTAGTTCAATATTCAATTGTTCGTATGGCTCCGTGAAGCAATTACAGAAAAGCTAACCAGGGAAGGACTTATGCAAACTAAAACAGTCAAAAATGAGGCAATGGATCGAGAGGACAGAGACTGGCTAGAGTCAGACCTTTCTCATCTATCAGAATTTGAACCCTACGATTGGGGAGACGTTGACCCTGAAACAACAGGCCAGCCCATCCGTTATGAACAAGGCGTGGGTTTTGTGGTTGAGGGCGGTAAAAATAGTGGGCAGTGAAGTTTTGTCTGTGGGCGATGTCATCGTGGCAACATTGCCCGAACAGGTGCCCCCTGGACGTGAACAAAAGGGATATCGCCCAGTCATTGTAGTAGGTGTACCAGAAGCCTTAGGAACCCCTCGCTATCCAATGTTGCTCGTTATTACTAACGACCAACCGAGGGCAGTCATGGGCGATTGAATACCCTGTTTTATACCCAGTCTTGGCGGCGGGGGAAGGAGCACTACCCACTAGTTCCATTGCCTTACTAGATCAGGTGAGATCGCTCGATAAGAGTCGAGTCAGCCGCTACATCGGTACATTGACCCCTCAGCAGTATCAACCCATCCTCAACGGACTCAATAAAATGATGAATTGCTCAAGCTTGGGGTAAATAAATTTACTGAAGCGTAAAACCCTCTCTGAATATGTAAGTTGATAGACAGCCTTCTAAGCGGTTGGCTGATGATTCGAACCCATCCGGGCGCGTTACATTAGAGCATCTTGACGAGGGATCCTTTTGGATTGAGATTCAGATTGAAGCGGTTCATCAATGGCGTATTGCAAAATTGAAGCAATCGCCTTTGTGAGGGATCAACGCTGGTACAATGATGTCTCAGGCGGCTATTTGAGCATACCGAACAGCGTTTTACTCGTTTTTTCGGAAAGCCAAACCCTGCGACAGTACGATTTTAGTTTGATTTTTATAGACTCACTTTTGGGAGGACGTAAGGTGTTAGTTGCCGGAATGTTTGATTTTCTCAACGTGTTTTCAACCATTAACTTTGAAGTCATTTTTCAGCTCACCATGCTGGCAATGATTGTGATTGCTGGGCCTGCTGTGGTCATTCTATTAGCATTCCGTGGCGGAAACCTCTAGGACAAAGTAGCCAGCCGCTGGGCGGGGCAATTATACCAGCGCCCAAGTCGCTGAATTTCCTGCTCTAGGGAGGCTGTTACTCCAAAACTAGAGCAGGGATATTCCATCTCTCGCAGTGCCGCGACCAAGGTGCTGGGTGCAACCCACCATTGCTGTCCTAAATCAAGCAGATTTAGAGGTGCATCAGGATTTTTTACAATTTCAAAGGATAGCTGAGATCGCAGCGTCCCCTTATCTGGCATCTTTGGCAACCCATTGCGGACATAAACAGCCTCTGGTTTTGCTAAGGCCAACAGCCAACGCAGATGTGTCCAAGAAGGCGGCAACGTCCACAGCAAAACCGTGGCGCATTGACCCCGAGGGCGATCGTAGGTAAGTTCCCCTGCTAAAGATTGAGCAGAAATGTAGGGGCGCTGATAGCCGTAGAGCAATACATTCCCCGCAATCTGAGGCATTACTGCTTCCAAGGTTTTTAACGGATGCCAGTTGATCGCAGAAGGGTCAATTTTTGGCGGTTCTGGACATTTTATCTGGAGTTCTACGGCAGGTAATAGAGGCGATCTCCCCACCACTGCTTTCTCTGGTGCAACTGGCTTTGTTGCAGTGATTTTGGCCTTTGAAGATTCTGTTGTTGAAGCCCCAGCCGGACGCACACCCATCAACTCAAGTTCTAGGGCAGTCTTTCCATTCCAGGTATTTTCCCGCAGGCGATAGGCGACATCAATGCGTTGCGGCAGGGGGAAATATTCTGCCCAACGCCATGCGATCGCCGTAAACACAGTCCCGCCCCCCTCTTCGGTTTGAATGTCTTGACTAAGGGTGACTTTAAGATGGCTTTGCCCCACAATCCGCTGGTCTAAAACCTTTACGTTTGCGCTCCAAAACACAGGTTCTGGATTGCCAATACCGCAAGGTTGGAGCCGATCCATCTGCTGATAGAGTTCTTGAGTAATATCCGTAAACTGGGCTTGGACATCAATATTGACTAAGGGTTTGAGGTGTTCTGGCTTGAGGTGCTGGTGGGCAAATTCGCTCAGGCGCGATCGCAGTTTCTCCAGATTTTCCACCGCCAGGGTAAAGCCTCCTGCGGCCCGATGTCCCCCAAACCGATTCATTAAGTCTCCACAAAAGTGAAGGGCTTCAAACACATCAAACTCAGGAATACTGCGAGCCGAACCCCGAATCTGGGTCTGGGTGCCGTCTTCGTAGGTGGCAATAAACACCGGAACCCCGTAGCGCTCCACCAGCCGGGAGGCCACAATGCCAATGACCCCATGATGCCAATCCGGTTCGATGATGACCAGCACCCGATGCACCAGCGGATCGAGGGTGCCGTCTGTGTTTTCTTCGACGAGGGCGATCGCCGCTTGTTCAATCTCGCGACACAGTTGTTGGCGCTGTTGGTTGGCCAGTTCACACTCGGCTGCGCGGGTGTGGGCAATCTCTTTGTCGTCGGTGGTCAGTAGTTCAATCACCGTTTGCGGATCGCCAATCCGTCCCACCGCGTTGATCCGTGGCCCTAGGCGAAAGCCGATGGTTTCGGGTTTGAAAGCCTGTTTAGAGTTGGAAGAGCTGCCAGACACCTCAATGAGTGCCTTAACACCCGCAAACTCAGAGGAGGGCAGCCGCTTGAGTCCACGCTGGAGCCAGCGACGGTTTACGCCAATGAGGGGGGCAAGATCGGCGATCGTACCAAGGGTGAACAGTTCTAAGAGCGGTGTAACGAGCTGGGATTTTTGCCCCATTTGTTGGGCTAAAGCCACTGCCAAAATGTAGGCTACCCCCACGCCTGCCAAGCCACTATAAAGTGATCCTATGGGCAATAGTTTAGGGTTGAGGATTGCATTGGCGGGGGGGAGCTTCGGCGGTAAATCGTGGTGATCCGTCACGATGACGGCTAAGCCGAGTTCGCGGGCTTTGGCGATCGGATCGTAGGCGGCAATGCCGTTATCGACGGTCAGCACCAGCTTGACCCCTTCGGCGGCAAAGTCTTCTATGATGCGCTCGTTGATGCCATAGCCTTCGTGCATTCGGCTGGGGATGGCGTACTCAACGTTGGCTCCCAGTGCTTTTAAGGCGCGGAGGAGAAGGGCGGTACTGGTCATTCCGTCGGCATCGTAGTCACCGCAGATGGCAATTTTGTCGCCCTGGCGAACGGCGGTTTCAAGGAGTTCTAGGCTGATGGCCAGGTCTGGAAATTCTTCGATGGGGGCAGGTAATGCCTGAGATTCTGGGTCTAGAAAAAACTGAACGGCTTCTGGTGTGATCAATTCACGGTTGAGCAAAACCTGTGCCAGCAAAGGCGATAACTGAGTGGTTTGGGCAACGCCCTTCGCTTGATCAGGATCTTGAGGGTGAATCTGCCACCGTTGATTGGGGAGATTGATAGAGGATTGCTTGAGCTTGGATTCTGCGATCACGGATGGGTTAGGCACCAGTCTTGAAATGATTTGGGTTGAGGACGAAATATTGTCTACGGTTCGCTGCTCGTTTTATTGTTGCAGCTTAGGGGGGGCGATAGTGGGTTTGAGGGAGAAAATGCGATCGCTTGGTGCGAACTCACCCCTACAAGCTTTAGACCTGACCTTTGAACAAGCGTGTATCCAAATCAAAAGTCTCTGGTGTGCCAATTTTGATTTGGGCAAAGTCTGGATGGGCTGGATTCAGAAGGTAGTTGTAATCTTGGGGAATAATCGCTGAGGGTACCCGCAGGACAGCCGTTCTCGCAGACATCAGCCACTCGGCTCCAATGCTAATGAGTTCTGGGTGCTAGGGTTCAGCGGAGCGCCAATTTTGGGGCAGATCGGTTTCTTCTCGTCGTTCTATCAGCACAGGGTCTGGAATTTCAGCGCTGATAAAGACCAGATTCTGCTTGCTGCTGAAGTGTCTGAGCTGCATGTGTACCAATTTTTCGAGTGTAGATAGAGAAAGGTTTGCAGAACTATAGGCAACACTCATGCCAACTGAGTTCCAGCGGCCTCCATTGAGTTTGGCTCCAATGCCACTGAAGGCGTTTTCGACATGTTTTTGGCGATCAATTCGCCAGACAAGAGTGCTCAACTATAAACTCCATAATCAATACGCCCCAGGATGGTTTCAACCTGTTTGGCACCTTCATCGGTTTCTCGTAAATCTAAAGGTATTTTCCATCCCAGTACGCCATTAGGGCTTTGCAGCCAATCCCAGGCAATGTCTGAGTCTTCAAAAATGTCTGCTGCATGTTCATAGGCAGTGGTGATGCGGTATAGCCGTTTTGCGGTGTTGACGGATTCAGAAGAGCCTAATATTTGATGCGAGACGGTTACTAAATCTAATGATGGCGAGGGGATGGGTGGTGCTGGTTGAGATAGCTTGATTTGAGCCTCTGTTTCTTGCAGTAATAGGAATTTATTACGGGACTGGGATTGGTATCCTTCGAGCAATTCTTCGAGGGCAACATCATAGTGTGATTGAAGGGGTGGGTATTGCTGGGCTAGGTAGTGTTCAGATGAACACTACCTCCGCAACCCGTATTAAAGAGCTGATCTTTTGGATAATTTCAGCTTCGATGTCTGCACCTAGGGACTGATCTAAATGTGTAAGTGCTTGTGTGAATGCCCTGGTTGACTGACAAAACTTTTCGCTTGGCGGTTGAAACCGCAGCTACAAGAACGAAATCCGCCGTCGCGGATTGTTGGAACCCTTGATATATTTAGTCTGCGTAGGCAGACTTTGTTCTTGTAGGCGCGATTTCAATC
>JANLSD010000354.1:0-3802 GCA_031362245.1 Acaryochloridaceae cyanobacterium OTE_25_metabat_464
CGCACCTGGTCATCAAGCTGAGCGTTGAGTTTTGCCCTTGTGTAGGGTTCTGGACGCAGCGGTGGACAGCTCATGGCGGCACAGACTAAAGCGGCATGAATACGCGGCTCTGCGAACTGCTTACGGAGGGTTTGATGTTCAATATCATCCAGGGTTTTGGATTCCCCTAACACGGTATGTTTGTTGCCGTTCCAAACGCCCCAAATATTCTTAATGCTCTTTTTAAGGGGCTTTTGGTCAATGATGGACTCTAAAGTAATGGCGTTATAGGCATTGATTTGGAAGGCAATCTTTTCTGGATCACTCCAGGCGGCATAGGTGTTGGGAGAAACCGTCCCAAGACTGGCTACAAATGCTTTTAAGGGCTGTGGGTTTGCCTGGAGCGCGGTGTAATTGACCAAGCCCTTGGCGTTGACGTAGGTTTTCAACACCGTCCTGTAGCTTTCATCGGAAAAGGCTGTACCCGCTGGGGTTGCGCTTTGGGCGAGGGGTGGGGCGTTGGTACAGGATGTGAGGGTGGCGATCGCAGCCATAAGAACAAATGATCTTGTTTTGAGCACGATACACCCCTAAAGGATAGAACTTCCACCATTTATGCAGCATTTTGCTATGAGAAAACTGACTCTGCACTAAGTTTTTCCTGAGGATTTGCTGAGTACGCTCTTAAACCTCATGGTTGAGCCAAATATCTTGATATTTTGACTAATGGATATCTTGATCTAGGGCGATTGCTGCGACTGAAGAAAGCTATACCCATGATCGAATCGTGGGATCATCCGACAGTTTAATCGCTGGAGTTCATCAATAATGTCAGGACGATCAAAGTCTTTTGAGTTTCGATTCAAAAAACAAGCTTGCTGTGGTTGATCTTGTCGTAGGTGCTCAATGACAGATGCATAAACCAATGCGTCTTGAGGCCCATTGGGGCGATGCGACAGTTTTTCGCTTGACCTCCACCACAAGGGCAAGCTGACCAGCGCGGTTGTCTACTGATAAGTCCCAACGAGAACTAAGGCTAGCAATCATAATAGGCTAATTTTAGAAACCGACTGCTCTACTAGTTTGATGTGAAATGCTGGCTTTTATCAAGTTTTAGGATTAGAGTTCAAAGAAACAAAGCAATATCCGCAAATTGCTTATTCAGTGGAGCTTCTCAGACTTTTTCTCGGAGCGTCAGGTTTCTCAGCCATGATAAAGAATGATAGTCAGCACTGAGGATTTCTCACATTATCACCGATGACTCTTGAGTCTGAGCGTCTTTAAGCTGCCATAAGGCCGACGAATCGTTTACAAGATTTGATATGGGGTTCAGAACTGCGATCTCGTTAGCATAGTCTCAGCTACAGCCTGCATTCCGGCTAGAAATCCTTCGTAAAGCATCATGAGCATTACTCTGATATCAGAACAAGAGCAACTGGTTCAAAATCTATTGACCACTGGGCGTTACAACAAATCAGAAGAGGTGATTCAAGCCGCGCTGAATTTACTTGAAGAATACGGCGTTCAGTACGAGCAGTGGGTCAACGAAGCACGAGAAAAAATTGAAGTCGGTCTATGGGAGCTGGAGCGTAGCGAAGGTATTGAGTTAGATGTTGTTATGAAACAACTCAAAGCCAAAATTCAGAATGCATCTCCGCATTGAGATTATTCAGGTTGTCACTGGTTATTAGGATTTGCGATCGCTGTTTTTTGAGTCCACAACCAGCCCAGCACAAAGGGTAGCCATAGCAACAGCCGCTCTGGCTGCGTCAACTGCCAATCTGGGATGCGAGACGGCAACACAAAATAAATAAACGCCGAAAGACTTACCCAGCGCACACCCCAATTGCCAGTGGGCACCCCAAAAGGCACAATCCAGGCAAAATACCAGAAATGCACAATGGGCGTTAACAGCAGTAGCCCAAACAAATACCCTTCGCTAAACTGCCGGATGTTCTTAGCCCGCAGCATCAGCCAGCCTACAACCAAGGCAAGGGGAACCAGATAAAACCAGTTGGCCTTCAGCGAGGCAGGCCAAACCTGAGCCACCCAATAGGGGATAAATTCCGCACTGCGTCCGTAAGATACAAACACCGACTCAGTGGGGATTAACGAACAGCGACTCGGTGAACAAAAGGCGATCGCAGACAACGCCATCGGCAGAATGCCCACCAGACCCACACAGGCCGCACGCCACAGCTTGAATTGACGCAGCATCCGCCACACCAAAAAGGCCAAAATCGGCAGCGACATCCATTTCACCGCCACGCTAATGCCCAGCAGCAAAGCGCTCCAGAGCCAGTCTAGGGCGCGAGGGGTGCGCTCAGCGACTAGCCAAGCTGCCACCAGGGGCAAAACAAACCAGCTATCGTAATGGGCACCCCCCGCAAAACTGTAGAGAATCATTGGGTTCCAGCCATAGAGCATCGATTTGGCATTGCCAAACCGCCGACACAGCAGCCCACAGACCAGTAAATCAGCCCCCACAAAGGCAGCCTTAAATAGAACCACATTCAGAGACAGTGCCGCCAGTACCCGAAATCCAAGCTGCGTTAACGGTGGATAGATCGCCGATACGTCGGGGAAATTGATTTGCGACCACCAAACCGTCCGAAAAGCTTCCAGCTCAGGGGCATTGGGCGCAAACTGAAACGGATTGAATCCTAAATTTTGAATATGCCCTTCCCAGAGGTATCGCCATATATCATCCCCAGGAAGCATGGGCAGCAGCAGCAGTCGTGTGATAATGGCAACAGTCCAAAACCATCCGTTTGAGATTTGTTTGACCTGCCAGGACAGGATGAATCCTAACCCCATCAACCCAGCCCCAATCCAGAACTGGTGCAGCGTCTCGACCGCTCTAAAATCGCCGTTGGGCTGCATCAAAATACAGCCCAGCACCAGCAGCAGCGTACTCAACCCAAGCCCATAGGGAAATTGGGGCAACCGCTGCCCGTAGAGCTGTGCCAAGGTCCCCAAAATAAAGTGACCTGCCTTAAAACTCCCTACCAAGGTTCCGCTGATTTTGGACTGTCCCCCTTGACGTGGGGCATAGGTGACGGGGAGTTCGCAAATGCGTAAGCCCGTCTCTACTGCCCGCACCTGCATTTCCACCGTCCAGCCAAATTCTCGATCCTGCATGGCGATTTTTTCTAGCGCCGATCGCCGAATCAAACGCAATGGCCCTAGGTCTCGATAGCTGTGCCCCCATCCCCACCGGATTAACCCCGTCGCCAACCGATTCCCAAACTGCTGCACAGGGGTCAGAACCGCTCGGCCTTGGGGGGTGGCAGTGCGATCGCCCAAAATCAGGTCATGGCGATCGCGCTGTTCAAAAAACTGCGGCAGTTGGCTCAGATCATCGCTGCCATCGCCATCGCAAAACAAAATCCATTCAATCTCTGGGGGTAAATCTTGAAGCCCTCGCCAGCAGGCTTGACCATACCCACCGTTTGGCTCATCTAAAACCTCTGCCCCAGCAGTCAGAGCCTGATCTTTACTTTGGTCGGTGCTGCCATTATCAATCACTCGAATATTCTGCAAGCCTTGGCCTTGGAGCTGATGAACAACCACGGCGATCGTGTCTTCTTCATTGAGGATAGGCACAATGACCAAAATGTTAGCGAGATAAATCTGTTTTAGATTCATCCATGACCTCATAAAAGCGCTGTTAAAGCTTTTTGCCTGGTTGACTGACAAAACTTTTCGCTTGGCGGTTGAAACCGCAGCTACAAGAACGAAATCCGCCGTCGCGGATTGTTGGAACCCTTGATATATTTAGTCTGCGTAGGCAGACTTTGTTCTTGTAGGCGCGATTTCAATC
>JANLSD010000356.1:0-16472 GCA_031362245.1 Acaryochloridaceae cyanobacterium OTE_25_metabat_464
GCCAACATGGCAATGATGCGGTCTTTGAATAGATTTTGTTCTTGGAGGGATTCATTATCCTGGCGAAGCTGAAAAATCTCATCGGACAGCTTCATCGTTTGCTCAGACTGACCCAACACATTTTGGGAAGCAGGTCTTACCTCTGAGTTCACCACAGAGCTTTGCCAATTCGGCCAACACTCTGTGAGCTGAGCAACCAAATTACTGCCCGCCAAAATATGACGCGGCTCTGGCAAAATTTTGATCAGGGCTGGGGTAATCACCAGTTTGAAGTACTCAGCCAAGTAGGGCTGATCCTCAATATTGATAATCTGAAGCTCAAAGGCACAGGTGGCCCGCAACGTCTCTAGATAATCTTGAACTTGGCGCAGTTGTTCTTGGGAGCTAGCGCGTTTATCGATAAACAACAGGAGCTGTAGACTGCTATCAGTCTCGAATACTAATTCCGATGAGTACTCAGAAAGCGGATCCATGCCGATTGATTGGTACCTATTAAAGTCGAGCCATTGAGGCTCGGTCTAAAAATGAACGGAATCCAAGCAGGGGAACGTTGGATTTAAAAGGGGAAACTGAACTTAATGGACGCTCAACCCTGAAGAGAAAGCTAAAAATGCTGGCAACACATTCGGTCAGATCTTTGCTTAATGCAGCGAGAGAAGATGGTTCTGGAAATTGACATCGTCATAGTCTACATAAATCTTAGTGGACGATGCGCTACTTTGGGAAATGTGCTCCAATTCCGCCCCGTCAACCCTAGCGTTGTCTTGCGACAACTGCCATAGGGTCTTATACCGATTGGGGGCGTAGCCTTTCAACCCTTTCTGACCAAATTGTCCATCAAATCACTTTTTAGCATTTGAAATGACTCTAAATCCTGCCTTCATTGAGCACGCCTACGGCCTTGGGCTAGATACCACCACAGCCGCATTAACCCTAGGAATTGGGTTGAAAAATAGCCCTTGTCGTTGCCAAACCTGGGATTTAGGCCGAGGGTTGTCGGCTCAACTGCATCCCCTACTTCAAGGTTTTATGGCACCCCAACGCTGGTCAGACTTGGGGTGGATTGCAGTTCTCAAAGGGCCTGGCAGCTTTACAGGCACCCGTATTGGTGTAGTGACGGCACGTACTTTAGCGCAACAGCTTAACCTGCCGCTGTTTGGCTTTTCTAATCTGGCGATCGCCGCCTGGATCACCGCCCAATCCCAATCTCAGTCCCATCCTCATAAAGACTGCACTATTGCCATCAGCCAACCTGGGCAGCAGGGCACAATGTACGGTGCCATTTATCACATCCAAGTCGCCAAAGGTTTTGTGAGCGCTGTTGTCCCAGATCAGCTTTTGCCTGAGCAGGCGTGGAGCCAGCTTGTATCCTCTACCTCAGGTCTTGACCAAATCATTCAGACTGATCATGCCCTTGACCCAGCGCAACTTGCGATCGCCCTACTAACCCTAGGCTGGCACGCATGGCAGAGCGGTGAAAGAACCCTCTGGAGTGAGGTTTTGCCCTACTACGGCTAGAGCGATGAAAGGCACCGTAGACAGGCTAAAGCTGTATTGATATGGTGAACACAGCGGCGTTACCGATGGCGTTATTGATTAGGTGATGAAGTGGCGATATCTTCCTGTAGGCCAAAACCCACTTTGAGAACGAAACCCAACTCAGAAAAAGGATTTATTCTCCCTGTCGTCCTGGGTGTAGGGGTGATCACCATGTTGTTGGGCGTGATGATGATCGAGCGCTCCAGCCAGAATCGGGTTGCGGCGATCGCCCAAAAAGCAAACGCCCGTAGCACAGCCGCAGCAGAACAGGGCGTCACCCAACTCCAAGCCTTGTTGAATCGCTACCGTCCCTTAGCTACCGCTTGCTCCGATAGCAATGTGAATCCCACGTTGAGTCCCTCTTCTTGTAAAAGTATTCGTTCCTGGAAAGATATTCCTAACGCTGAGTTGGATCGATGCAGCACGGATACAAATCAGCCCATTACCCAGATCCAGTCCTACGCCACCAAGGATTATTGGCAAAACAGCACTCTTGATCCCGCTGATGGACAATTCAAATTGGTTAGCTATGAGTTCCAGCCGGATCCCACTGATGCGGACGTTGGAATTGCAGCCTTAGTAGTTGATGGGCGAATTAACCCAGATGATGCCGTCCGTACCGCCACCACCCAACTCAGAGTCAACTTTAAAGTCACCCGTGCCCCAGGCTTAAACACCCCACCAGGACTCTGGATCCAAGATAACCAAACGCCCGATACCTTTGGAGCAGCTCAGTTTCTTACCAATCTCCGAGACTCTACTTGTCCAGTCGCTGATAAAGTTTTCAATCCAGCTCCATCCCTTCAAAGACAGATCCAACTCCCCTATATCTATCAATCCACGCCAGGATTGGCATTCCCTAAACTGCCCCTTGAAGGTGTTGCTCCAACATCCAACACAGTCACATCCAATGCAGTACCTGGATCCAGTCCCATTAATCCAATTGAGAATCCAACGCCTGGTTTACTCAATTCAACTCAGCCTCAATCCGGTAGTACTTTGACCTATCACATCAAAGCCAACAGTAATGGGCAATCCATTAATCTTGCGAATCCCTCAAATATTTTAGAAATCGGTACAGGGGGAGAGACCGTTGTGCTCGATCTTGAAGGGGGACTTACTCTCACGAACGGTGGCAGAATTCGGATTGCATCTGATACTCAGGTCACTATCCATACCCACGGCCCCACAAGCCTTACGAGTAATGGAAAAACTCCTGCTATTGAACTGGCACCGAAAGCAAAGGTGGTTGTTTATGCTCACGGCTCCATCAAT
Organism: Acaryochloridaceae cyanobacterium OTE_25_metabat_464; assembly: GCA_031362245.1. GTDB lineage: Bacteria > Cyanobacteriota > Cyanobacteriia > Thermosynechococcales > Thermosynechococcaceae > JAAURS01. Next base: position 2,815 of record JANLSD010000356.1, read on the forward strand.
ATTGTGGGCAATGAAACATCTGCTGCCATTCAACAAGAAAGAGACCCCAACAATCCAGCATGGGAACCCTCTGCCACCAGGGTACAGTTCTACGTTTACCCACCTGAACTTCCTTTAGAGTCACCCTATGACGTCAATCTAGGAGGGAATGAAACACCACTGTATCTTTCTTTATTTGCACCTTACTCAAAGGTTACGTCTTCCGCTAAGGTACAGGGTGCTATTTGGGCCAAGTCTTGGGAAGGTCAAGCGTCTGCGGCGATCGCCCAATCACCCATCGCCCTCTCGGAGTTAAAGCTCCTCTGGCCCTCTCACATTTCGCCTATCACCGCTTGGCAGGTGAATCCCCAATGACCTTACAGGTGGAATGGGGCATTGTTTTCCTCGCTGTTGGTTGTCCGCTTATTGGGGGAATGCCCCTAACGGGCTGGATTGTGCGTGGCCTTACGGGGAAAAAGCTGACAGAAGTAGGCACGGGCAATATTGGCGTATCAGCGGCGTTCTACCACGGTGGGACTGGGGTGGGCGTATTGTCCGTCCTAGCAGAGGCGGCAAAAGGGATTGGAGCCGTTAGCGGTGTCCGAGCGTTACTCCCGCCGAATCCAACCTTAGAGCTGTTGGCCCTTGTTGCAATGGTGGCGGGCCGCTTCTGGCTTGGACGAGGTGCTGGCACCACCAATGCGGTTTGGGGGGTTGCTGCCTATGATTGGCGCGTGGCGCTATTTTCGTTGATCAGCAGTATGGGTGTGACGGCAATGATTCCCGAGCGGCGTCAAGGGCGATGGTTTGCACTGCTGCTGTTGCCGATGATTATTGCCCTGCTGCGGCAGAATTTATCAGAGACCCTGATGGCGATCGCCCTCTCTGGTCTCTTAACCTGGACGTATTTCCAGCTCCCAGAAGACTTGGCTCTTCCTGCCCAAAAAGCAAACGCCCAAAGCCAAGGCGCATTCCAGTTTTTAGGCGGAAATCATGGGTTAGTGTCCCTCGATCAGCTCTTAGATCCTCAGAAAGCAGGCGAAAAAGCCGCTACCTTAGCGCAACTGAAGCGCTGGGGTTATGCCGTTCCTGAGGGGTGGGTGCTCCCCCCTGGTGACGATGCAGAACCACTCATTGAGGCCCTTAATCCCACTGTAAAAACCCCTTGGGTGGTGCGTTCCTCTGCGATGGGGGAAGACTCCGATCAGGCTTCGGCGGCGGGGCAGTACCAGACGGTGTTAGATGTGACCTCGCGGGCGGGGTTACGACGGGCGATCGCCCAGTGCCAAGACTGCTATGACGATCCTGTTGCTGCCCAATACCGCCAAAGCAAAGGGGTGCCTGAGGGTGGGATGGCGGTGATTGTGCAGGTGCAAATTCAGGGGAAATATTCGGGCGTGGCCTTTAGTCGTGATCCGGCTTCACGGGATGGAGATGGGGTGGCGATCGAAGGGTTGCCAGGGCTGGCGACCAATGTGGTTTCGGGGCACGTTACACCAGAGCGCTATCTCGTCAATATTAGCCAGACCACACCCTCCCAAGTGGAGTCCGTGACGGGTAAATCGGGCCAGATTCCGGTCACGCTGATTGAGCGCGTCGCCCTACTGGTGCGGGAACTTGAAGCGCACTACCACGGCGTCCCTCAAGATATGGAGTGGACTTACGATGGCGAAACCCTGTGGGTACTCCAAACGCGAACCATCACAACGCTCTTGCCCATTTGGACGCGACGGATTGCGGCGGAGGTGATTCCTGGCGTGATTCGTCCCCTCACTTGGTCGATTAATCAGCCCCTCACCTGTGGCGTGTGGGCCGATTTGTTTCGATCTATTTTAGGCGGACGCGCTCACCCGTTTAATGTGAGGGAGCTTGCCACGCTGCATTATGGTCACGCCTACTTTAATGCAACCTTGATGGGGCAGTTGTTCCGCCGGATGGGGCTACCTGCTGAAAGCCTAGAGTTTTTGACACGGGGTGCCCCGATGGGTCGGCCTTCCCCCATCGCGATGATTAAAACCCTCCCAGGACTGACCCAACTGCTTTGGCAAGAGTGGACTTTGCCCAGTGCATTTAGGCGAGAAAACCGGACGGTGTTTGCGCCATTGTTGGGGGCGATCGCCTCTGACCCTCCTCCCACAAACGCCACAGCAATTCTAGAACGCATTGATTCGCTCCTGATGGCGCTGCAACGGGCCACCTTTTTTAGCATTTTGGCTCCCATCAGCGCGGCGGTACGGCAAAAACTCTGGCGGATTGAAGATGAGGCTTTGGATACCTCTGTGTTGCCAGAGACGGCGGCATTGCGATCGCTCTACAATCTTGCCTCCCATCACCAAACCCTCCTCGCCTCTGACCCTAGCGATCCCATTCATCCCGCGATGGATATATTTCTAGCGCAGTATGGCTATCTGAGCGATGTTGCCACGGATATCTCTGTCCCCACTTGGAAAGAAGATCCCCAACCGCTTTGGCTGCTCTTAAACAATCTGGGTAAAGCCCCAGCCCAGCTTCCGCTTAAACGACAGGGCTGGGCCACCCGCGTTGTGCAGCAGCGCTTAGCCTTAAAAGGGAAGGTTGCAGAAGTCTATTGCCGACTTTTGGCCGAGTTGCGCTATGGGCTGCTGGCGTTAGCGCAGGATGCACAGTCTCAGGGACTACTCCAGCAGCCAGACGAGATCTTTTTCCTAACCCTCAGTGAAATTCGAGAATGGGTGACGCAGCCAGCCCCAAATCTCAAGACGAAACTCTCTCAAAAATTGAAAGCGCGAACCCGCGAGTTTGAACTGGCCCAGGAACTCCAAGGGGTGCCGACCGTCGTGTATGGAACGCCTCCACCCCTGAGTGTGCTCCAAAGTGCTGCCCCTGCTGCTGCCGGATCTTTGCAAGGGATTGGGGCAAGCCCTGGTGTGGTTGAAGGGACGGTTCAGGTGTTGCGATCGCTCCGTCAGCTCCCCACTCAGCTTTCGCGCCAAACCATTTTGGTGGTGCCCTACACTGATGCAGGCTGGTCGCCTGTCTTGGCTCAGGTGGGCGGCATTATCGCTGAAGTCGGCGGTAGACTGTCTCATGGGGCGATTATTGCCCGCGAGTACGGCATTCCTGCCGTGATGGATATTGCCCAAGCCACCCAAAAGTTCAAGAATGGACAGCGGGTAAGGATTGATGGGTATCGGGGGATCGTGGAAATTTTATAGTGTCGCGGGTTTGCTAAAATCCCTGGTACGGAACTTGCGCCCTTCATGGTTGCCGATTTATGTCTCACGCCTCCCAATCCAGTTCGGATACGCAAAAAATGTTTTACACTCGCCCCCTAAATCCCCCAACGTTGGGGGGCTTTCAGATCAGAACTCCCCAACGTTGGGGGGCTGGGGGGCCGAGTGCAATAATGTTGAGACTAACCAAACAGTATTGTCACGCCTTGCCACACCTGAGAAAAACCCTTACTACTGGACTTTTACTCTCCTTTGCTAGCCTTTTAAGCACCCTTCCCAGCAGCGCAGCCCAGCGCCTAACAGTGCGTTACGGTGCCTTTGAGCAGGGAATCCAGATCGCAGACCTACACCGCTATGCCGAAACACAGCAGGCATCTCCTGCTTTAGCAGGCATGTTGCAATACCTGGATTCCGATGCCAAAAAAGGGCTACAGCCATTGCTTCAATCTCGTTACCCTGTGAATATTGCGGTGCTGGATAAAGTCTTAGATACCAAGGTGGGTCAATCTTTTCTGACCCAGGCAGCAGGTGCGATCGCTCCCTCCGACCCCGCCAATCGTCAAGCTCTGCGATCGGCCTTGATTGTCGGTTCTGCACCCCCTGGACTTAGCGTGCTGAGTATGTTGGACGCCTATCCCAACGCCAAACTGACGGTGGATTTGCCCAAAGCAATGGCCCTGGTCAAACAAGCCATGCCCGACCCACCCAAAGATCAACTGGCTTCATTTCCCCTGTGGCAAACCCTTGTGGAGTATCAGGCAATGACAGGCGTTAACCAAACCTATCAAGCGTGTTTATTTGGAGACTCCATTTCTTCTGCCCTAGGTAATACGCTAGGTGCTGAACGCTTTAACTTTGCCCTAGGCGGCATGAGTACCACATCCTTGCTGGTGCAGTTGGATCGACTGGTGCAACAGCAGGTGAAATGTCAGACGGTGGTGATTGCGATCGGCACCAATGATGCAATGTACAGCATCTCAGACGAGCAATTTCAGCAAAATCTAACCAGCATTATTACCACCACTCGGACTGCGTTGGGTGCCCAAAATATTATTTTGCTGCCTGCGTTTTACTCGACGGTAGAGGCCAGTAATAACCCTCGCATGGCGGGCACGCTCCCTAGGATTGATGAAATCAACAAAATTTTGCGTGCCGTTGCTAAGGCAGAGAATGTACCCGTCTATGGCGCAATTATTCAGCCCCTCTTTGACCAGGGGGCACTTAAGCAAAACCTAACGATCGATGGGGTTCACCTCAATTCCGAAGGACTCAGAATTTATCGTCAGGCGATCTTGAGCATCCTTGGCCCTGCCACTACCCCCCAACCCAAAAAAGTGAGCGGGGTTCGTTCTCCGCAACCCTTATTCCGTCGATAGATCTCGCAAAAGGTCTATCCCACAGACGCCAGTGCCGCATTCAGCGTGGCACTCGGGCGCATGGCCTGGGTGGCTTTTTCCGCATCTGCATGATAGTAACCCCCAATATCGACCGGATGACCCTGAGCGGCGTTGAGTTCACTCAAGATTGTGGCTTCATTGTCACTGAGCTGTTGGGCAAGCTTGGCAAATTTAGCTTTTAGTTCTGCATTTTTATCCTGCTCGGCTAAGGCTTGCGCCCAATACATTGACAGATAGAAATGACCGCCGCGATTATCTAACTCATTCACTCTGGAAGAAGGCGATTTGGAGTTGTCTAGATACTGACCGTTGGCTTTGTTGAGGGCTTCAGCCAAAATGAGGGCGGTTTCATTGTTGGTTTTAGTTGCTAAGTCCTCTAGAGCCACGGCGATCGCCAAAAACTCACCCAAAGAATCCCACCGCAGATGGCCTTCCTGCACAAATTGCTGAACATGTTTAGGTGCAGACCCGCCAGCACCCGTCTCAAATAATCCGCCACCCGCCAACAAAGGGACGATGGAAAGCATTTTGGCGCTCGTGCCCAGTTCAAGGATTGGAAACAGGTCGGTCAAATAGTCCCGCAGAACATTACCTGTGACTGAAATAACGTCCTTACCCACTTTGATTTGTTCACAGGTAAAGCGCATGGCTGCCACAGGGGACATGATTTGGATATCCAGTCCAGTGGTGTCGTACTCAGCCAAATATTGAGTGACCTTTTGGATCAGATTGGCATCATGGGCACGGTTGGGATCTAACCAAAAGATGGTGGGTAAGCCCGTGGCTTTGGCACGATTGACCGCTAACTTAACCCAATCCTGAATCGGTAAATCTTTGGTTTGGCACATGCGCCAGATATCGCCCTTTTCGACCTTGTGCTCCATCAGGGTGTGTCCCGCAGCATCCACCACTCGGACAGTTCCATTGGCAGGAATTTCAAAGGTTTTATCATGGGAGCCGTACTCTTCTGCCTTTTGCGCCATCAAGCCTACATTCGCGACATTTCCCATCGTCGTTACGTCAAATGCCCCATGTTCTTGGCAGAATTGGATGATTTCCTGGTAGATGGTGGCATAGCATCGATCTGGAATCATCGCCTTTGTATCGGCAAGTTTGCCATCGGTTCCCCACATTTTTCCAGAGGTACGAATCGCCGCTGCCATAGACGCATCAATAATCACATCGCTGGGAACATGAAGATTGGTGATCCCCTTATCGGAATTGACCATCGCCAGTTTTGGACGGGTTGCGTAGGTGGCTTGGAGATCCGCTTCGATCGCCGCCCGTTGCTCATCCGGCAAAGTTTGGATTTTGGCATACACATCGCCAAGACCGTTGTTGGGGTTCACGCCTAGGTTGGCAAAGGTATCGGCGTACTTTGTAAAAACATCTTGGTAGTAAAGGGTGACAGCATGACCAAACAGAATGGGGTCAGACACTTTCATCATCGTCGCCTTAACGTGGAGCGAGAGCAGAATGTCTTCTGCTTTGGCGGCGTTGATTTCGGCTTCGTAGAAAGTCCGTAGGGCGCTGATGCTCATCACGGCAGCGTCGATTACCTCCCCCGTCTGTACGGCTATTTTTTCTTTCAGTACCGCTGTGGTGCCCTCTTCCGTCACCCATTCAATTTTGAGATGATCTGCGGTTTGGATGACCACCGATTGTTCAGTGCCATAAAAGTCGCCGCTCTCCATATGGGCAACGTGAGATTTAGAATCCGCTGTCCACGCGCCAACAGAGTGGGGGTGTTTTTGAGCGTATTGCTTTACGGCTGCTGCGACCCGGCGATCGGAGTTTCCTTCCCGCAAGACGGGGTTAACGGCACTCCCGAGTACTTTGGCGTAGCGAGCCTTGATGGCGACTTCTGCTTCTGTATGAGGTTCGGCGGGGTAGTTGGGGATGTCGTACCCTTGCTCTTGGAGTTCTTGAATTGCTGCCGTGAGCTGGGGAAGTGAGGCGCTGATATTGGGCAGTTTAATGATATTGGCTTCAGGTGTGTTAGCGAGTTCGCCGAGTTGAGCCAGGGCATCGGGCTGCTGTTGTGCTTCGGTCAGGTTGTCGGGGAATGTGGTGATGATGCGCCCTGCGAGGGAGATATCGCTGGTTTCGACCACTATATTGGCGGCATCTGTAAAAACTTTGATGATGGGCAGTAAAGAATAGGTTGCTAAGGCAGGGGCTTCATCGGTATAGGTATAAATAATTTTATGGGTCTGACTGGTCATGGATTTTCCTGTTTTTTGTAAATGTTCTGTATAAGTGGTTAGACGTTCTTTAAACACCCTGCATTACCCCCCTCAATCCCCCCTTATAAAGGGGGGAAGAAGATGGATTGGCTCCCTCCCCTTTACAAGGGGAGGGCTGGGGTGGAGTAGCGCAAGGTGTGAAACAAAAGTTCCATAAATCTATGGGGTCGCTTGACTGGCTTCTGTAACCAGGGATGCGATCGCCTTGGCATTCTTTTGACGAAGCACCAAGGTCGAATTGCTATTCACCTCAAAGCCAATGCGCTCATAAAACTGCTGGTGGTGAGTGGTCATCAGATAAACCCGCTCTACTTGGTTGAGATGGGGATGGGCCAGAAGGGTTTGAACCAACTGTCGCCCTAGCCCTGCACTGCGATAGTCAGGGTGGATCACGACATCCCAGATGGTGGCGCGGTAGATACCGTCAGAGGTGGCACGGGCGAAACCGATCAGGGTGTCATGGTTCCAGACGCTGATGACGGGGTGGCTGTGGGCGATCGCAATACCCAAATCCTCCACACTACGATTCTGTGCCCAGAACGCCGCCACCTGAAAGAGGGCCTGGAGCTGTCTCAAGTCCGTTGGCGTTGTCTCTGCGGGTGGGCAAGACGTAAGCCCTTCACAAAACCTGACCTGTCGATGATCCATAATTAACCCTAATTCCCAGAGCGCCTGAAGCCTAGGTAAAGACTGCGCCTGAAGCGCCATTATGCAAGATTAGCGCAGAATTTGGAAGCGCTCAGGGCCGAATCTAGTCACTCAGAAAATGCGTTAGCATCTTAGAGATGGTGGCAGACTGAGGGGTACCAAATGCGCCTGAAGTTTACGCTTCGCAACAATCCTTCGATGAAGTGTAACCCTTCGTTGCGAAAGGAAACGTTGTCACCATCCCAATGATAGGTTTTGTAATGTCAAACCGTGACGCAGTGTTCCTAAAGGAGATCCCCTTGCAATTCGATACACCGCAAGCTAACCCCTCGGCCTTTCGCGAAGACTTGAGCGACTATGTGGCCAATCTTCAGCTTCACATGACACTTCAGGCCCGTAATTTGGTGCCTTCTTTGAGCGGTAGCGGCGATAGCCGTGAGGCGTTGCTCCACCAGACTCAGGCGACGTTTGAAAAGTATGTGTCTCGCCAATCCTAAGGGATTGTGCTTATATAGGCCCAGCGATTGAATATATAAGCCCAGCGATTGACATCGCGGCTACATGAACGATGTCCGCCTACGCGGACTAAGGATCTATAAAACCCGCTCACGCGGGTTTTGTTTTTTTTATTATTGGGATGCTTTCTCCTTAATGCAGGCTGTTAAAGACAAAATTGTTCTGATCACGGGTGCCAGTAGTGGGATTGGTGAGGCGTGTGCCTATGTCTTTGCGGAAGCTGGCGCACGTTTGATTTTGACGGCACGGCGATCGCCCCGTCTCGCCACGCTCAAAACGCAGCTAGAGCAGCAGTTCAAAGCCGATATCATGTTGCTGACCTTTGATGTACGTGATCGCCCATCCATCACCACAGCCTTAGACAGTCTGCCCCCTGAGTGGCACGCTATTGATATTTTGATCAACAACGCAGGGCTAAGCCGTGGCTTAGATAAGCTCTACGAAGGCGATATCCAAGACTGGGAAGAAATGATCGACACCAATGTGAAGGGGTTGCTGTATATGACTAGGGCGATCGCCCCAGGCATGGTAGCGCGGGGTCGCGGACATGTGATCAATTTGGGTTCTATTGCGGGCCATGAGACCTATCCCAGGGGGAATGTTTACTGTGCCACGAAGGCGGCAGTGCGGGCGATTTCTGAAGGGTTAAAGCAAGATTTATTGGGTACTCCTGTGCGGGTGTCTTCGGTGGATCCAGGGCTGGTGGACACTGAATTTAGTCAGGTACGGTTTCATGGAGATACGGATCGTGCCAAGACGGTTTACGCCGATATGGTGCCGTTGACGGCCCAGGATGTGGCGGAGGTGATTTTATTTTGTGCCACCCGTCCGGCCCATGTGAATGTGAGCGAGGTGTTGGTGCTGCCCACGGATCAGTCTGGGGCAACATTGGTGCATCGAGGTCGTTAGGCGATCGCCCCTCCACCCACGCGATAAATTGCCACCACTGCCGGACGAGGCGGTGCATTGAGGGTTTTACTGGGCCAGTTAGACCCCATTGGCACCTGACGGGTTTGGGTGAAATCCTCACCCGTCGTCGTTTTCATCAGAAAAGATCGGGCTTCTGTGGCGTTCTCTTTACGAATGCCGTGGACTTCGCCGGGATGTTGAATGGAGAGAAATAGGGTTTTTTGGTCGGCGCTAAAGAATGGCCCTGTGGTTTCGCACTCCATCGGCCCTATGCCAAACAAAAATGTTTTGCCTACATCTTGGCCCTGGGTGGGAATAAACCAAATGGCATTATTGCCGTAAAGTCCCCGCACGTCTGACTGACTTACAGGTTTGTCTCCATCCGTTCGCTTGGGGACGGCGCGATTGATTTTGTCGCTGGACATATCATTGACCATCCAGAGATTGCCCGTGCGATCAAACAGTAAATTGTCGGGGTTAGAAAAGCCGAGACCCCCTTCGGCTGGCTCACCGCCCAAGGCCATCATGTCCCACTTGAACGTCATCGCCCCTGGATCGTTGTTGGCTTCCTTCAGATGCATGATGAATCCGTACTCGTAGGGGGTTTGGCCCTTTGGCCCCTTAAAAATGCGAGTATCCGATCCGCCATCCGAGCCGGAGGAACCCGAAGTGAAGGCGATATACAAAGACCCATCGGGGGCAATTTCAGTGTCTTCGGGTCGGGCGGTACAGGTTGCGCCAATGGCATTCCCCGCATAGTGAGCATCAATGAGGATTGCGCCCTGCTGTTCTTCAGGGCTACCGCTATACAAGTCGGCTAGGGTTTTGTACTGCTGTCGGAAAGCTTCAATTTCTGCATCGGTCTTGACGGCAACAAAGCCCCCGTCGGGACGTTTGGGTAAGGGCAGCATGTTCCCCACCAGGTTACTGGGAAGCTCTGGATTAATGGCGGCTTGGGGGTTGAGCGCAATCCATTTTCCAGTGCCATCAGCATTGAACTTGGCGGCGTAGAGCATCCCCTGTTCTAGGAGTTTTGAGTTTTGTTTGTCCTTAGGATTTTTGACTTGATCGCGGCTAACGAATTTGTACAAATGCCCACCCCGGCGATCGCAGCCCGAGTAAAAAGCGAGGGGCTTTCCAGCCTCAGCGCGAACTCCTACAGCTTCGTGGCGATAGCGTCCGATCCAGGTGTGCTTGGTTCCGTAGTCGTTGGGATTGGCGGGGTCAATTTCGACAATCCACCCGTATTTGTGACCTGCTAACCCAAGGGCGTTGCCTTGCCCAAAGAGTTCTTCATCGCTGATCACAAAGCGTTTGGTACTGGGGCTAAAGGGGGTACCATCAGCGTAAACGGCCTCAGCAACTTGGTTCTGGAAGTTTTCTTCGCCGCTTAAGACCGTGCCCCAAGGGGTGGTGCCGCCCGCACAGTTGCCAAAGGTGCCGATGAGGCGATCGCCTAAGCCATCTACATACCCTTGGCCTTTGGTTTTGCGAAAGATGGCTTTGGCTGGGCCTGTGCAGGCGAGATATCGCTGATCTTTTAAGCCGGAAATCCCTGTGATTCGGCGATCGGCTTTGGCGTTGGTGCGCTCCCATTTGCCTTGGGGTGTTTTGCGAAGGCTCATCACGCCCATGCCTTGATCCACGAGGGCTTCTTGCACAATCTGCTGGATTTGCGCTTTGAGTGGGTCGCCTTCGGGTAGTGCAAAAGCATCGATGCCTTTGTCTCCGGCACTTTTAACGGCGGATTGGACGGCTTCAAAGGGAAGTTTTTTGTTTAGAACTGCTTCGTAGGTTTGAATCCAGGGCACTGCGCTGATGTATTCAAAGTTCATGGCGAGATACCCTTGGTTGGGCGCGGTTTCAACAAACGAAAGGTAGTCGTTGTTGTAGCCAAAGCGGGAGTCTCCGAGGCGATCTCCCCAAGCCCCAAGCACTTGATAGCTGTAGCCTTCAGGGAGGATGAGGTCGTCTGCGATCGCATAGTTTTTGAACCGTTGTGCTTGCTCTAGCGGCTCAATTTGGCTAGTGAGCAAGGGCATGGGGCCAAGCACGGGCTTAAAGGGAAGACTAAGCGTGAGGGTTTTTGCCCAGCTTTGGAGACCATTGGATTGACTTAATGCACCAGCACCCATCGCAGCACTAAAAAACGCCAGAAACTTGCGTCGGTTCATAAAAACTCGCTGATTGACTCAGCAATAGTTTAGAGATTACAAGTAAAGCTTTAGTTAAGAGGCGTTTCAAACATCAAGACTGTTGTGGCATCTTGGGCGCTAACGTTTGCTATTGTGCTGCGCTATGCCGTGACCATTTCAGGCTTCAAGTCAGGTGATACTGGCTCAAAATGCAACACCATGATTTGTTCTGGACGTAATCCGATGGATTCAAACGTTCGTCCATTGCGATCGCTAAATCCGACCTCAAATGCGGCACCATCAGCCAATAGCTCAACTACGGTTCCAACTTGTCCGCACCATAGGTTGTATTCGGGAAAATTAACGGTCAAGGCTACGACATCTGGTAATTTAGCTGTATTCTTCGTCACTTGTCTTGCCTCCAAGCACTACAAAGGATAGCAGGTTGTTAATCTTGGAATCTCCGAGCCATGCTGGATAATCCAACCACTCCGAAGCGTTGCAATTCTATTTTGCCTGTGCATCCTCACCCAAATCTCTCGTTCGTCCGCTCCAACGTTTTGCCAGACTGGGCTTTCGTGATAAGCTCACAACTTCTCTGCCGCTTTCAGCTTGCTGCTTTTGCAAATCAGCAAAGATAGCTTTTAAGTCATGATTGAATGAACGTGAATACGCTTCACGAACTCTGTGAATCTCTTCGACAATCTCATCCTGAAACATCATAAACCTCCAAGAAGTTCATAGGGCGTACAAAGAATTGGCAACTCGTATCCAAAATCAAGACTAATCTCTGCCAACTTGCTCTGAATTTGAGCATTTGCAATGTGCTTACAGTTCCATGTGAGCAAGTAATCCATGCCATGAACGGTCGCAGCAGCAATGTGAACAGCGTCAACATCAGCTTTTGCAGGAAGGTTACTGCGCTCCAAAAACTGCTCTGCCAAGCCAAGCACGGATTGGTTCAAGTCTAGTAGCGAAAAATTGCGAAGGATTTCTAGTCGTTGAGTTGCGATCGCCGCATCACCTTGAGAGGTTTCTTTCACGACTGCTTGAGAGGAATAGAGTTGGAAGTCTGTGCGGCGCATCTCCCACCACTCCCTCGTTATCTCAATATTTGCAGCCACGATAATATCTCTGCTGGGTCGGGCCGTCAGATAGCCTAAGATACTGGTTTCAATGTAGACGGCTTCACTCATACATAACAGATTGCAAGCCTCTTAAGCTTAACTCATGTTATTGCTTGCCATTGCGCGGTGAGTCGGTCGATGCTTGGGACGCTGATTATAGCCAATGCTGGGATTATTTGACTTATACAAAAGAATATACTCAACCTCCTTGAGATTAATTTCTTGACTCGATGCCGTTTCAGACTCCCAAAGAATCTCCTTTCTAATTGTGAAGTCTCTTCTTTGCTCTCTGGTAAAGTCTTCTTCAATAATTTTATTCTTAGCACTTCCAAAGTAATTGATGCTATCTGTCAAATCCTGCCCGATGTAAATTTTTCCATTGGGGTAAGTAACTTTATAAATCACCTTCATTGCTTCAAGTAGAAAGAAATGAAATAACTCAGAAATAGTATTCTAACCTGAGTTCGGGATAAGAGCGGGGCTAACCAGTAAGCTGAAAGTCATCACACAATAGCTTTTACAGGTCAGCCCCATGCTTAGTCTAGAAGAACTTTTCTGATCCGTGGATGATTTCTGCAAGATTTTTGAACCCTTGTGGCACAAACAACGCATCAGCGATGGTCATAAACACCGCCAACGAAGTGCTCAACTGTCCCTGAGTGAGGTGATGAACATCCAGATCGCCTTTCACCAAACTCACCACCGAAATTTCAAAGCGTTTTATCTCGAAAAGGTCTGTGTAGACTGGCTGTCAGCCTTTCCAAAACTCGTTAGCTATAACCGTTTTGTGGAGTGGATACCCTCGGCCTTGATACCCTTAAGCGTTTATCTACACGGTTGTTTCGGGCAATGTACAGGACTCTCGGTCATGGATGCGACCAAAATACAGGTGTGTCACAATCGACGGATTAAAAGGAACAAGGTCTTCAAAGGCATAGCAGCCAGAGGAAAGACCTCTGTAGACTGGTTTTTCGGCCTTAAGCTACACCTGGTTTGTAATGACCAAGGAGAACTGCTCAATATCACAGTGACCCCAGGCAATACTGATGATCGTAAACCTGTGTTGGGTCTACTCAAAGGACTCACAGGTAAGGTCTTGGCAGACCGTGGCTATATTTCGCAATCGTTGTTTGAGACTTTATTGACTCAGATGGGAATTCAATTGATCGTCAAACCCAAGCGCAATATGAAGAATAAGCTCATGCCACTGATGGATAAGCTTCTGACCCGTAAGCGTTCTATCCTTGGTGGTGCAGAGAACTCGTGAAACCCTTATGAATTAAAGATTATGGACAAAATGACAATCTTGGAATTTTCCCAAAGTTTGAACGAGGGCAGTGAGTTTCAGCCCTGGTTGACTGACAAAACTTTTCGCTTGGCGGTTGAAACCGCAGCTACAAGAACGAAATCCACCTACGTGGATTGCTGGAACCCTTGGTATATTTAGTCTGCGTAGGCAGACTTTGTTCTTGTAGGCGCGATTTCAATC
>JANLSD010000374.1:0-3406 GCA_031362245.1 Acaryochloridaceae cyanobacterium OTE_25_metabat_464
AATAAACGTATGCCGTCCTCGGTGCGGATGGATTTCCGGTAATCCTGCCGCCTGGGCGACCTGCTTGAACATCTTGTAAATGCCCTCATAGCCCATCCGTTCACCATAATTACGATGGCTATAGGACACGAAAATAGGATCTTCTCCCTTCAGTTCCCCCTGCGCCTCCATCCATCGCTGGCTCAGATACTCCACCAACACAACATGCGTCTGCTCATCCACCGGAACCCGACCGCTGGACTGGTGCTTGCCTTTTCTAATTACAACTTCCACACCGTTGTAATCTTCAACATTAAGCAGTGACACCTCCTCCGGTCGTAACCCAGACTTAAACCACAGAAACACGATCGCCGTGTCCCTGGCCTCGGTATTCCCCCTGCCCTTCAGCGCCTCAAACAACGCATCGATCTGATGCTGCTCCAAATGCTTTGCTTCACCTTCCGGTATGGTCGGAATTGACACCCCATCGGCTGGACTTTGGGCGATCGCCCCCACTTTCTTCATCCAAGTAAAAAAGCTCTTGATCGCCGTCACCGAAGCCGCAATCGAACTGATCTTAAGCTGTCGCCCTTCCAAATACCCTTTATAGGCGGTCACATCACTCATGCTCATTGCGTTCCAATCTTTGCCGACCCAATCACAAAAGGCTTCGAGCTGCCGTCTGTAGTTGCGCTGGGTATTTTCAGAGAGCGATCGCGCCTGCAAAAACTGCTCAATCATCCGCACCCGCGACTCCCGTACCGCTGGAGTGTGAATTCCGGAAACTATGGCTACTAAATCAAAAGATTTTTCCGGAAATTATGTCCGCTACTTTATTGAATACCCAAAGTGCTAGGAGTTGTCAAATCAGACTTGAGAATTTCAGCATTTTCTGAGAGTAAAGCCCCTTCGTTCGGAGAGGGACGGTCAAAGTCAAACTTGGCTCCCTTCAAGCGATATGAAGCGCCTGAGAACTTGAGATACTCGCCATAGTGAAGGGTGCGGTCAATAATGGCTCTGGCCAACTCCTCATCATGCAAAACCCTTCCCCATTGTCTGAGGGGCTTATTGGTCGTGAACAGAATGGGCTTGCCCTGCTGGTATCGTTGGTCAACGACCTGGAACAAGACATCGGCAGCCCCAGGCCCATAGCCGAGATAGCCCATCTCATCAATGACCAAGACATGAGGCTGAGTATAGGGTTTGAGGGCGGCATTGAGGTCATGAGCAATTTTCAGCTCATTGATCAAAGCCGCAGCTGTGATAAAACGTGCTGCAAATCCGTTCTGGATCGCTTTGTAAGCAATGCTGACACAAAGATGGGTTTTTCCAGTTCCCGGCGGGCCTTCGAGAATTAAGGAGCGATGGTCGCTCACCAATTCAGGGCCTAAGAATCGACCGAGCATTTGACGTTTGAGGTCGCTTCTGAACGTAAAGTCAAAGGTTTCAATGGTGGCTGCAAAGGGAAATTTAGCCTTTGTGACCTGAATGGCGATCCGATTTTCAGCCCGATGAGCGACTTCTTCCGAGAGGAGGCGCTCCAGAAATTCAGCGTAAGACCAGTCCTCCCGTTCGGCGACGGGAATCAAGTCCGTTAAGACACCAGCAACTGTACTCAAGCCGAGTCGCTTGAGCAATATTTCTAAACTCATAAAACTATCCTTGTGGTGAATGAGGATGAAGGGTCAAAGGCTCAAGACCTGGAAAGCACAGGCTGACTCCCCTCAGCGATCGCCAATATATACTCGCTGCCGAAACAGCGTGCCTCAATGGCAAGTGCAATAGCAGCCAGAAAATCCGTGCGACCAATTTGCTCATAGAGTCGATACATCTGGTCTACATCGCCTTCCCAGCCTTGAGGACGACGATGCACCAGCTCCGTGAAGTAAGGCTCCACTATGGGGTCTAGGTCTAAGAGTAATTGTCGTTGGGCATAGGGTTTGCCCCGACGGAATTGAAATAGCTCCTGGGCATGTTCTGAGAGCACGCTGGACTTGCCATTTTCCGGAAATCTAGGATGCTCCCCCAGTAAACGTTCCCCCAAATAAATCGCCACCCGTTGCTGCTGCAAATGAAGCGTCACGGTTTGACCAATGGTGGCCGCCGGAACCGAATATTCCATGCCTCGATAGTGGACGCGTGCCGTCGGGCGTACCACCGCACTGACCTTTAAGGCATAAGTATTTGCCTGATGAGCACAAACTTTGAGAGACTCATGCGCTAATCGCGTCAGCGGGATCTCTTTGGTAGCATCACAGGGCCGTTCGGTGTTCACATAGTCCACCCAACCTTTTAGCTGTTCGATTAAGTCCTGACGGTCTTGGAACGTTCGGCCCACAAAAAAATTATCTTTGACGAAGCCCACCAGGTTTTCGACAGACCCTTTCTGCTGTGGACGATAGGGCCAGCACGCTAAGGGAATAACCCCGCAGTCTATGGCAAATTGAGCGAACCGGGGTGTCCAGTTTACTTTGGCACTGCCATCCTCACGAACTTCTCGTGAGGCGACCACTGAACTCATGTTGTCGAAGACACTCATCAAGGGTATCCCGCCAAAGTGCTCATAGGCTCTCAGTAAGCACCGCACCACGGTCTCCTGTTGCTCGTTGTCTACGATTTGCACATCCACAAAGCGTGAGTATTTGAGCCGAGAGGCGAAAAATCGAACCACTTCAATATGTCCATCCGCAAATCTGACGCGGCGTTGACCAAAGTCGTGCTGGGAAAACTCCCCTGGCAATCCCTCGAATCGCACGATGGGTACACGCGGTTTGGTGGGGCGAAGACGGCGCACTAATTCGTAGACTGCCGATTTACCCCCGGTATATCCTTTCGCTCTCAGTCGTGCCAACACTTCTTGACTTTTAAGCGGCCCATCTTCAGGATTTCGCGCTTCTTCAAACCACTGCCGAATCTCTGATTCGTATTGCTCCACAGCACTAGGTCTGCCCAGATTTCGGCTTTTCCGGAAACTCTCATCATCACCATTTGTCACCTCCGGCTCTTTCTCAATCCGGCTGGTCGTTCGTTCACTGATTCCGGTCAGCTCTCGAACCTGTTTTTGAGGGACTCCCTCTTGTCTCAATTTTTGAACCATAAATCGCTCCAGTATGTTGTACATGGGCACTGGTCATGGGTTGAACTATCTCCATTTTTGAGGATAAATCCTTCCCTTCTGACCTGACATACTTTCCGGAATTGGAGCTGTCATAGTTTCCGGAATTCACAACGGAGATTGATACGGTTCGTCCGTCGCTTTTAAGGGATTCAACTCGGCTTGAATTGGATGAGTTGAGACGCTTTCGTCATGTCGCGCGTAGTCTTTACGCATTTCGGTTGAATGCCGATCTGGTTCGGGAGGTTGCAGCTCGTTTATCAGATGTCCATCACTGCTTTGTAGAAGATTGTGAACGTTTCTTTGAACAGA
>JANLSD010000377.1:0-7301 GCA_031362245.1 Acaryochloridaceae cyanobacterium OTE_25_metabat_464
GTACTGTCAAACAAAAATCCTCAGGGGTGCTCAGCAGCAGGTAGAAAAGCTGTGCGATCGCACGATCCGATGTCCAGTCATAGATGGTGGTCTGGGTTGGGAGTCCTCGGCGATCGCGCAGTTGCTCATACATTTCCCCAAGGGCCTCGGCAAGGGATGTTTCTTGCAAACCAGGGCTTTGAAGCAAATAGGATAATAGGTACTCCGGCGGTTCGGCCCGCTGAAGCCAGTCTAGGGTTTTGATCATGGAAAGAATGCCGCTGGCGGTTTCGGTTTGGGCATTTGAGGATTGGGTATTTGAGGGCTGAGTTGATTCAAAAAGCTTTGAGTTAATAAAAGCCAACGGCAATGCGTTGAGGAGTGCATCTTGCCATTGCTTGCAGTGCCATAAATCCGTATTGATGTCTGCTGGAGCCTTGAGCCAACGGGCGGCAAGAAGACAGAGTCGATAGGTCTGCGGCAGCGCTTCTTTCACAGTTATGGGAGATTGTCCCACCGATGGGACTTCCCTGAAGAATCCCTTGGCATAGAGTTCTCCTAGCGCTGCGCCCACCCAGAGACCTTGGAGCTTTAGATGCAGGGCTTCTGTTTTCATAGGATACCTTCAACGGGCTTTACCGTCGTTAGTGAATCGGAGGTTTCAGTCCAGAGTCTTTTCCAGGTTAATGTGTTGGACTCTGGCTCTAAATGCCATTGCAGCAGATTCCGTACTGATCGCCCTACGCCAATCCCCGATAACCCCAAGGCTTTACGAGGGGTTTCTGTGGCAAGGGCGATCGCCATTTCCACGTCACAAACGCCCCACCTCACCAAATTTTTAACCCCTTCCAGTAACGGCAATGTTGTGCCCGATAGGGTTCCATCCGCCAGACGTGCCGTGCCCTGAGTCACCTCAATCTGCCGACTATCCCAAGGGTATAGACCATCAGGCAACCCTAGGGGCGCTAGGGCATCACTGACGAGAAACAACTCTCCAGCATTACTGGCGCGGAGGAGCCATTGCAGCATCAGTGGCGTAACGTGCTGCCCATCGGCAATAAAGCCGCAGTAGACTCCTGGAGTGAGGGCCGCAGCCCCCAATAGACCCGGCGCTCGGTGGTGGAGCGCCGGCATGGCGTTGAAGGCGTGAGTGACCATTGTGGCCCCATGCTCAAATGCTGACTGGGCTTGGACGGCGGTGGCGGTAGAGTGGCCTAGGCTAATGATGATGTTATGGTCGCGGAGATGGGCGATCGCCTCCCCCGAGTCATCCAGTTCTGGCGCTAAGGTCATTACTTTTACCCAAGGTGCATAGGAACCTAGCACCGCCTTCAAGTTTTCCAGGGTCAGCGGCTGAAGATAGGCTTCAGGATGGGCACCGCGCTTTTGCCCATTCAAAAATGGGCCTTCTAAATGTGCACCTAAGATCTCTGCGGTGGGATGTTTGCCTTGAGGTTTAAAGTGAGCAATACAATCTAAGGCTTGATGGATGTTTTCAACCGACGTTGTGACCACTGTGGGCAAAAAAGCATCGACGCCCTGTGTCCATAAAAAGATGGCAATTTCTTCCAGCTTTTCCCCTTGATTAGGCTCTAAATCGGGAAAGGCTAGCCCTAATGCCCCATTGATCTGGAGATCTACACCTCCCAAAGAGACCCAATCCCCAGCAATATCTAGCCCAGATTCTGCATGAGGGATTGCCTCAGCCATTGGCCCAATGAAGACAATCTCACCCGATTCGCCCAATTCAATTTGCTGTAATCCTTGATGTCCAATAACCTGGGCATTTTCGATCCAATGAGAGGAAGGTTGGTTCATAGCGACGATGGATCAATAAAGAGTGAAACCTAAAGAGTGATCTTTGGGGATTCCACGCGCTTCAGTCGTGGGAGGCTGTCAAGTTTCCACCGCAGTTGTGTGGAGTACAAGCCAGCCTAAGTCTTGGGCTTGACCCACCACATAAATGTCTAGCTCTCCCATACCGCAGCGGTAGACCCGAATCTGGGTTAACGTTTGCTCCAGCAGTACCCGTAAGTCCTGAAACTGCTCAACGATTTGAGCATCTTCTTCCCTATGCCAGGGTTGGGGTTGTGTGACAGGGTCTAAAAAGTCATCTAACGAGATCACCTCAACGGACGTTTCGGGGGGCAACTGCGCCTGAGAAATCACCTGATCCACCGTCAAACCCTGTTGAGAGATATCTGTCCAACACAATATATCAAAGGGCGCATCGGTTTCGCTTAGCCAGTTCAGCCCCGCCACGGCTGCGGTCATTTGCTGAGTCAAGGGTTCAGAATCCTCAGCCCTGGGAGACGGGTTTGTCATGGGGGTTATGGGACTGAGGGTTTGGGCGGTGGAATAACGGGGCTAGCTGGAACGGTCACGGCATTTTGCGTTACGGCAATAAGCTGCTGAATTTTATCTTTAAATTGCTCCGGTGCTAAAGCTTGAGCGGACTTAAAGAGGGCCAAGGCTTCTGTATTATTGCCTTGGCTTCTCAGGGCTAGTCCTTTTGCTGCCACAGGCCGGAAATCCGTAGGGTTGTCTTTGTGGAGGCGGTCATAGAGGGCGATCGCCTCGGCGCTTTTCTGCTGGGCCAAGTATACATCTCCCAACATCAGTTCAATGACGGGCAAATCAGCGCTATTGGGCTGTTGCTGGTTGATTTGCTTGGCTGTGGCGATCGACTTTTGCAGAAAATCAAAGGCAGCGGCAGACTGATTTTGCTTAAGCAGAATCGTAATATAGCCCTGAAGAGATTCCCGATTCGTCGGTTGCTGATCCAGAACGGTGCGGTAGGCAGCCGCAGCCGCAGTAGTATTGCCAGATTGGTCTTGTGCTTGTGCTAAGGCGATCGAGTATCGCAGATCTGAAGGGTTCAGTTTTGACAGTTTTTCGAGGGGTTCTACAACATCTTTTGGCTTACGCACCCCTTGCTGAATCAGCTTAAGCCGCGTTTCAACCAGACCTTGAAGAACCGATGAGTTGTTGGGATCTCGCTTTAGAACGGTTTGATAGCCCTCTTCATCCTTTTGAAGTATTTCAGCAGAATCTTTTCCAGGGCTAGGGTTCTGCGTCGAAATGGCCGTGGTTTCTTTGCGCTGGCTCATAATCGCACCAATCAGCGGAAACATAGAAATGCCCAGAAACATCAGGCTAGAAAACCCTAAAACGACAATGAGTCCCCAGCGTTGCGATTTTTTTTGCACTCAAGTTATCTCAACTCTTCAGCTACTATCCGTGATTCGAGTTTGACCCGACCGTTCGCCCTCGATCCTATCAAAGCTTTGTCCGCTTGCGTGTACACAAAGGAGCGCGAACCGATACAAACTCAATGCCCAAAATGGGCACCCTATTGAGGTTGCTTCTATCCCTGCTCAGATGAATGAAATAAATATTCTTCATGAACTTGACCAAGCCTGTCAGGGTTTAAATCTGATTTTTCAGGTCGTTCATGAGACCGAGGTGCTCTACGTTTATATCAACCGAACCGTAGAACAGTCGCTTCAGTACGAAACGCTGGCTGCCACGATTCAAGTGGCGATCGCCCAGCTAAAAATCCCGCACCTCAAAAATCTTTGTCTCTATAGCCGCGAGTTAGGGGCGGTTGAACCCGATTGGGAAACCTCCATTACGCTGCCATCCACTCAAGAACCTGTCATCGAAAGCCATCTCCAAAACCCAGAATTGAGGGAGGAGGCGATCGCTCAACGGCCTACGACACAGGAACCTACGGCGATCGCCACGGTGTCAGAATCCCTTGAAACCGAAGATCTTACAATCAACCCAGCGCTTAGCAGTACAGATCTGAGTCAATATTGCTTTACACGAAATCGCGCTTTGCTGACCTCAGAGATTTTACCCCCGACCGAAGACATTGCGCGTGTATTGCAGCGCTTTCATGTCTTGGCTCCTCTCGATCAACAGCAGGCACTACCTGCCCTAGACAATTTTTTCAAATCCAATAGTCTTCCGCCCTTACACGATCTCAATCTAGAGACCCAAGCGTGGCTGCATCAGCTAGCACAAATTAATTCAGCCGAGCTGCGCAAAACCGCCATTTGGATGAGCCGCTATTGCCTCAATCCAGAAACAACCCTAGAGCAAATCAAAAGTGTGTTGCCTCTAGAAGAGACAACATCCGTATCTCCAAGCCTTGCCTTAGAAACAGCATCCAAAAAGCAGCAGGGGATGACACCTCAGCCCTCAGGCTCCTCCCTAGAAATGTACTCGGCTGCACCTGTGCGTCCTCGGACGGTCAGCGAACCCAAGCCAATCCCCACGGAATCTTTTCCCGCCGCGTCATTAGCACCAGAAAACACCCCGTCTTTTCTAGAGCGGTATGTGCTCTTAGTGCCCTTGATTTGGTTACTTTGTACCGCAACCCTAACCATTGTGGACGTTCAAAGCCCCAAAAATCCTCAAATCGCTGACGCCTTTTGCCAGTCAGCAGGCTCCCAGTCCTATTGCCAATTGGCAGTACAGCTAGTGGGGGCTGAAAAAGTGCAGCAATTCCAAAAAGAGACAGAAGCCGAACCCGCCATGATAGAAGGCGTGAAGGAAAAAAGTGTCGCGGACTGCCAAATAGCCGCTTACATCAACGCAGGTTATGCGTTCAAGGGTGGGGTAGAACGTAATACTGACAGAACCCCAGAGCCAAAACTTCAGCAAGAAATCGTATTTCCGAGTCTATTTGTTGTAGACATTCAGTTTCCTGACAAAACGGGTGAACCGGTGCGAACCGCCTGTGCCTATCACCAGACGGTAGATCCTGTGATGTTGAGGGAGCGCCCCTCAAGATTGGCGGTATCTGTCATTCCCACAGATTGGCCCGCGCAACCCTTAGAGAACAAAACTGATAAAAGAAACCTCTCAGAAACGTCTTGGACGATTCCCAGTCTGCTGAGACACCTTGGCACAAATACGTTGTTTACGGCCATCGGACTCCTTGTGGCAGTGTACTTTGGCCTGGGAATTCAAGTCGATTCTGTGCCAGCGCTCTATAAATCTGCGCTCGTCCTCGGCATCACTGAAACCCTCACAGGACTGATCCCCATATTTGGCTTCTTGCGATTTACCGTCTTAGAAGTTTTATCCTTAATTTTGACATCGGCGATCATCAAAGATTTAAAACTGGACTGGTCGTTAGGCTATAAAGTTGTTGCCAGCGGAGCGCTTGCTATGATTGCAATTCAAGCGCTGCTCAATGGGCTATTATTCTTTGCCATCACGTCTTTCCTAATGTGAACTGCCATCAAGTCTCCACAAGCCTGAAATAATTAATAAATCTAAGTTTGAGCACTCTGCATTACCCCAACCCAACCCTCTCCTTGTTTTGGCGAAGCCGCTTTGAAAGACCTAGGGGAGGGAGCCAGTTCATATTCTTCCCCCCTTTATAAGGGGGGATTGAGGGGGGTAATGCAGGGTGTTTAAAGAAAGGGCAACCTGTGTGTACACAGTAGGTAGGACAGGAAGGGCGATCGCCCAACACCCCCTTTGCTTCGGTTAGACATCATTCCCACTCGATGGTGCCAGGTGGCTTAGAAGTGATGTCATACACCACGCGATTGACTCCCTCCACTTCATTGACAATACGATTCGAGATTTTCTCCAGCAGCTCGTAGGGCGCACGAGACCAGTCCGCCGTCATGCCGTCTTCGCTCGAAACCAAGCGCAGCACAATGGGATAGGCATAGGTGCGTTTATCGCCCATTACACCCACGCTACGCACCGGAAGCAGCACCGCAAATGCCTGCCAATAGTCGTGGTAGACGCCCGCACGGTTAATTTCCTGACGCACAATCAAATCCGCGTCTCGCAAAATGTTGAGACGTTCTGCCGTTACTTCGCCAATGATGCGAATGGCTAGCCCTGGCCCTGGAAAAGGATGGCGCTTCACAATCTCATCGGGCAGACCTAGGGCACGCCCTAGTTTACGCACTTCATCTTTAAAGAGTTTACGGAGTGGCTCCACAAGCTTGAACCGCAGGTCTTTCGGTAGCCCACCTACATTGTGATGACTCTTAATTTTGACTGCAACGCGTTCGCCTGTGCCAGGGTCAACATTGGTATCCGCAGATTCAATCACATCGGGATACAGCGTCCCTTGGGCGAGGTAGTCAAAAGGTCCCAGTCGTCGGGATTCTTCTTCAAACACCTGAATAAATTCATGGCCAATGCGCCTACGCTTTTCTTCTGGGTCAGTAATGCCTTCAATGCGCGCTAAAAAGCGATCGCGGGCATGAACGTACTCCACCGCGATATGAAACTCATCCTTAAATAGCTTGACCAATCGTTCTGGCTCTAGCTTGCGCATAAAGCCCTGGTCAATAAACATGCAGGTGAGCTTGTCCCCAATGGCACGGTGCAGCAAAAACGCCAGTGTGGAAGAATCAACGCCACCGGAGAGAGCTAATAAAACTTTCTTGTCGCCGACTCGCGCCCGAATCTCGCGAATGGCTTCTTCCACAAAGGCATCGGTCGTCCAAGTGGGTTCGCACTCGCAGATGTGATAGACAAAGTTACGGATGAGAGACTGCCCACCAATGGAATGCACCACCTCTGGATGAAACTGAACCCCGTAAAAATTGCGCTCATGTGCGGCGATCGCCGCGCAGGGGGTATTGGCGGTATGGGCCAAGGTTTTAAACCCATCGGGGAGCTGAGTGACGGAATCACCGTGACTCATCCACATGACGGTTTCATCATCAACATTGGTGAACAAATCCGTCGGATCATCGATGTGAAGGGCAGCCTTGCCGTACTCTGCTAGTTCAGATCGTTCCACCTGACCGCCGAGCTGCTGCACCATGAGCTGCATGCCGTAGCAAACCCCCAAAACGGGAATGCCAAGCTGCCAAATTTCTGGATCGCACACCGGAGCGCCTGGGTCGTATACCGAACTTGGCCCGCCAGACAAAATAATGCCCTTAGGGTTAAGCTGCCGAAGCTGCTCCGCCGTAGTGCGGTAGGACAGAACCTCAGAGTAAACCTGGGTTTCACGAATGCGGCGCGCAATCAGTTCAGAATATTGAGACCCAAAATCTAAAATCGCAATAATCTGACGATTCAGCGGTTGGGTGCCATCTTCTGGAAATTGTGGTGAGGCAGTTTTGGACTGCTGGGCTTGAGAAGGCACTGGAATCATCCCCGCTCCTGAGTCAGACATATTTCTTCAAGTTTAGGTTCTGGAGGCAGGTTTTGCAATTCACGTTCGGTTTGTGCAGCAATTCTCATTATGCGGAATTAGTCATAAACAGTAGATTCCAGCCTGTAGACCTTGCACTACCCCACCCCAGCCCTCCCCTTGCCAAGGGGAGGGA
>JANLSD010000396.1:0-53570 GCA_031362245.1 Acaryochloridaceae cyanobacterium OTE_25_metabat_464
CAGACTTGGGCGTATTTGGGGTAGGGATAGGGGTAGCCATACTTTTGGCTAAAGAACTCAATCATACGCGGGGTTTTGCCCATGCTGATCTGGGCATCTGCTTCGCGCCCTTTTTCGACGTAGTACAACACTGGCACGATGGAGCCATCGGGGTGTTTCCATTCATCGGTGAGTTCGGCAAAGTCTCCCACGGCGAGGGTCATAAGGTAGGTGGGATGCACCTGATTTTGTCGCCAGTGGTAGATGGCGTCGTCACCCTCTACGGATTTATCCACCAGCGCACCGTTGGACACTGCCATGTAGGGCTGCGGGACGCGCACGCGCACTTCGGAGGTGGCAAGCTGCCCAGGATAGTCAAAGCAGGGAAACCAGTAGCGGGAGTCTTCGTCTTCGCCTTGCGTCCAGGCTTGGGTGGGCTTTTTGGGGTAGTGCTCGTCTGGCTGCACAAAGTACAGCCCGCGTTGGGGGCGATCGGCGATGTAGGCGATGCTTAGAGTGATGGCTTTGCCGATGACGGTGGGCTGTTTGAGGGCAATGATGAGCTGCTGGCCGTCGTAGTCAAAGCCCTGCTTGGTGCGCCCAATCCGCACGTCTTGAATGTCGAGATCGACGGCATCTAGGGTGAGCTGTTCGATGCCGCTGCGGACGGGGTTGAGGCGAATGTTGCAGGTGCCCGTGCAGCACTGGTTGGTAAAGTCTAGGGCAAGGTCTAAAAAGATGTGCTCGACTTGTCCGGGGCGATCGGGGATGTAGTGGGGGCGCGCACCAGGGAGGTCGAAGCGTTTGCGATCTGAGGTGTCGCTGTCGAAGAACAGATGGAAGTGATGAGACATAGCGATATTGCGCTTTAGCTGAGTTCTCTCCAGATTAATGGATTTCACCTGGTTTCTGCTTAGCACTTTGATATTAAGCGATAGTAAAGGGCGATCGCCAATGACTTAATGGAGCGCGGGGTTCCAGCGCAGGATGTTGTGCTAGGGTTTCACTCGCCTTCCAAGCGAAAATTTACAGAATTTGCAGTAGGCTGAAAATAAAATATAAAGGTGATTAAATTTCACCATGAAAAGTGTTCTCAATAACTAGAGGCTAAAAGCACCCTCTGAAATTTTTGTTGCATTAATTTCAGAGGCTACTAAGTAGGATTCTCCAATTATCAGAGCTATTAAATTTTGAGGATTCTCAGTCCAACCCTTTTCACGATCGTACCATCTGGGGTTGGCAGATATATATGACGAACATTGAATTCCAGCTTTTTCCAGTACTTGCTGATAAGCATTTATAACTTCTTCAGGGCCTGTTGCTAGTATGTCATTACCTCGCCCAAGCACTTTAATCGATACTTCAAATGGTATCCATCGATCTACAAGAGATTGATGCTTTAAGAAAAGATGACCTACCAAAGTTTCAATCTCTGGAGACAATGCTTCTACTGTACCAACTAAAAGAGATTTTTTGGATTGCATATAATCCCACAACAAACAATGCTTGTCTGACAGCATTATTTCATGAGCATATATTTTAGTATTAGGTGAAATAATACATTTTTGAACCTGAGAGCAATCAATTTGCCAGTATTGAGTCATTTCTGCTCCTGGCTCTGAAAGTATGGCGAATTGAATCCTTATAATAATTTCTAGGTTTCCATTATCCTCATCTATCTTTGTTGAGACAAAGTTTAGAAAACCCGTGTCGTAATAATCTTCAGTGCCAATTATTTCTAAAAATTCATTAATCATGTTCTTAGCTCAAAGCCTTGTATCTCAAAGTTTTAAATGGAATGAAGGCATTTCGCTCGAAAACTCCCTATGCAAGGGCTATAAAATACTTTTCAAACAGGTTCTAACAACAACTCTAAAGCGATCGCAGCCAGCCAACCAAATCATCAGGCCCAGAAAAATCCAGCAGCGCCTCACCCAAAGCTTCTAGCTGGGGCAGAGAAAGCGCACGAACTTGAGCTTCTATCTCAGGAGCAACC
Source organism: Acaryochloridaceae cyanobacterium OTE_25_metabat_464 (assembly GCA_031362245.1). Lineage (GTDB taxonomy): Bacteria > Cyanobacteriota > Cyanobacteriia > Thermosynechococcales > Thermosynechococcaceae > JAAURS01. Next base: position 1,976 of record JANLSD010000396.1, read on the forward strand.
TGCCCTAATCGACGGGTTAGCTGTCGGATGATTAGCCTTGCTTCGCCAACCTGTTCGCCCTTAGCCCTACCCTTCTGCTCTCCTCGTTGCTCTCCTCGCTGTTTCGTTTGTTGTTCCCATTCCAAATAAGCTTGCGATAAGGCCATCATTAACTCCTCTTCAGCTTCAACTCAATCCGTAAGCTCAATACTGATTTTCCAATTGGCTAGTAACCTTAGTATAATCGACCGCCTTGGATCCCTCGTATCAAACGCGATGACTTCTGTTACGGCCTGTTTTTGAGTTTGTCCTTTACCCAGCAATCTTAACCAAATCGTCTCTTCAGTCAGTGGGAGCTGATTAATGGCAACGATCGCCGTCTTGAGACCAATCGCTAGAAAATAGACCCCAGAACCCCACTCATCATTTTGGGTTGCTCCAAATTGGCTCAGCAAAGCGTCCGATGCAGAAGAAGCCAAAATCCATAATTGGGGCAAAGCCTCCTCCGCTATAGTGTCATTGCCTCGTCTTGCTTTGCGCTGATAATCTCCATGCACTTGATAAAGCTTTAGCAGACAACTGCGAACTTCAGCAGGCTTGAGCTGATTTCTAAAAGGCTCCAAGAGGCAAGGAGTCTGGGCAATTTGTCCCAGTAGCCCTAGCTCGTGAGCAGCAAGTTTAGGAGATAAACTTGGCTCAAAATAGACATCCACAAATTGGGCTTCGCCAGATACCTCACGGCTTGTTTCAACGGCACCAAAAGGAGAAAGGGCTTCTTCGAGAAGTAATATTAGAAAACTGGTCGAACAGATTTTTGGTCACATCCCACACCGGACGTTAAAGATACAGGCACATCGCTATCATTAAGCATAAATTAAAGCGTCTTTAGCCAGTCCCCCAAATCATTAGGCACCGAAAAATCCAGCAGAGTCTCTTGGGGCAGCGAAATTTCATCTACCCTTCAGTCGTTAGATTTTCCTCTGAACGCGGCTGCCCCAATCGTGGTTCTGTACCAGCCCAAAGCCTTTGGATATTGGTTCGATGAAGAATCACCACATAACTACCACCTACCAAGCCCAGCAATATATAGGCGATCGGCTGGTGTAAAAACACCATCAAAATGGAGATTGACGCTGCACTCACAATGGAACTGAGGGAGACAATCCGAGACAGGGCAAAGACTAGGCCAAAGATAGCAAAGGCCAATAAGCCTACTTGCCAATTGAGCGCCAGCAATAACCCCAATCCGGTCGCGACAGATTTCCCGCCTGAAAATTTGAGCCAAATGGATTTACTATGTCCCAAGACCACCGCCAGTCCTGCTAATACGGCAATCCAGGCAAACCATTGGGTCGGGTTCACGTCTGCTGGTGCCCAGGTCATTAAGGGTGAGCTGGGCTGGTAGGCGAGTTGGGTGAGGATAATTACCGCTGCCCCTTTGAGCATATCCACGGCTAAGACTGTTGCGCCTGCGCCTTTGCCCACTACCCGCAAGACGTTGGTGGCCCCTGTAGAGCCGGAGCCATGCTCTCGGATGTCGATGCCTTTGAGCGATCGCCCTAGGAGGTAGCCTGTGGGGAGAGATCCTAGTAAGTAGGCTGCCAGCAATAGTGCAGCGTTACCTAAGCTCCAAAGTGCGATGAGTGGCATGGGAGGTGTCCTGTGGCTGTGGCGATGTCACCACTATTGTTTCATGAGCGGGACGTTGTGGGGCAAACCTAGTGCTCAGCAATTTATGAAGAAGAAATCAAATCCTTTAGGGATTCTTGATATGCACAGCAGGCAAAAGTAAAATAACAAGAATGGTAACTACTCAGGCTGAGGGATGAGCGGTTCGGGAATTCCAGTGTTACTACCAGGAGTTGAGAAAATTCCAGAAAAATTACTTTTCCTTAGGGAATTCCATGCGGTTTCGTTTCGAGATAGTCTTGAGAGGATGTCTGAGAAGTAGGAAAGCCCTCATTGGATATAGTCTGTCAATAGATAAACCGACAGGCAATGAGACAATCCTACCGTACCGATTTAAGCGATGAACAATGGGAACTGCTCAAAGACTTGACTCCTCCCACTAAAGCAGGAGGTCGTCCCCGCAGCGTCGATATTAGAGAAGTCGTCAACGCAATTTTCTATCTTGTGAGTGGCGGAATGGCTTGGCATCTTTTGCCCCATGACTTTCCGAAATGGAAAACGGTGTATCACTACTTCAGAATATGGGGTATGGACGGGGATTGGGTGCGGATGCATGATTTGTTGCGTCAATGGGTCAGAATTTGCGAAGACCATGAAGCAAGCCCGTCCGCCGCTATCCTCGATAGTCAATCCGTTCCTACCGCCACGATGATTCATACAGAAGTGGGCTTTGATGCAAATAAGAAAATTAAGGGTCGTAAACGTCATCTGTTAGTAGACACGTTGGGATTGATGATTTTGGTCGTAGTCAGCGCCGCAGGTGTTCCAGAACGAGCAGGAGCCAATTTGGTGTTTGCCAAACTCCATCTCATCCGCGAGAAATTCCCTCGATTGGTCAGGATTTGGGTGGATGGGGGGTATGAAGGCAAAGACTTTATGCGATCTTGTGATGGATACTTATCGCTGGATTCTCGAAACGATCAAACGTTCTGATACCGCAAAGGGGTTTGTCTTGTTGCCCAGACGTTGGGTAGTTGAGTGTACCTTTGGATGGTTTAACTGGTATCGCAGGCTGAGCAAAGATTATGAGTGTTTACCCGAAACCTCTGAAGCCATGATCCGGGTCGCGATGATTCGCATTATGGTCAGACGGTTGGCATAAGCTCTAACTTCTCAGACATCCTCTCAGTCCCCGTAGGGGGACTGAGAGGATGTAGCCGCGATTTCAATCGCTAGATATTTCCTACCCCTCAATTCCACTGATTACCGCTGCTGTAGTGAATACGCGCACCAGCCCACAGCAGTTTTTCCCGTAGCGTTTGGTAATAGGAATAATTGTCCCGCAGCAAAATAAAGCGAGCCTTACAGTCCGCCATCTTCACATCCACCCGCTGCCCAGGCCAGATGGAAGTTGCCAACACTCCATCCATCCACAGCTTGGTACTCAGCTCTCGATCCTCTAGGGGCCAAATGCTCACCACCGAACCAGAAGGTAACACCACTGGACGGCTCGATAAACTCAGTGGACAGATGGGCGTCACTACCATTGCCTCCATTCCAGGGTGCACAATCGGCCCATTTGCAGCCAACGTATAGCACGTAGACCCTGTGGGGGTTGCCACCAGCAGACCATCTCCTTGATATTGATCAACCACCTCCCCATCGATCGCCATTTCCAAAATCGAAGTCACCATTCGATCCGCCGAAGCAGGTTTTAGGCACATCTCATTGAGTGCCAAAAACAAAGGGTCATTCGGATCCGGCTTCTCCGCTACGCCAGTTTTAAGGCTGACCGCATCAATCACAGCCGCCTGGAGCATCATCCGCTGCTGAATGGCATAGCGATCTTCCCTCAGCCGCTGCCAAACCTTTTCTGTGTCCTGAAAGATCTCATAGGGTTCGGTCAAAAAGCCTAAGTGGCCCCCTACATTAATGGCCAGAATCGGAATTCCCACAGGGGCTAAATGCCGAGCTGCCGCTAAGGCTGTACCGTCGCCACCTAGCACGATCGCCAAATCAATTGGTTGGGTGGCAGAGGCTAGAAAAACCGGAAACGGGTTATCCTTTAGGCCACTTGGCCCTAACAAAATATGGCAATCTTGTGCTTCAAGCTGACGCGCACACAGCTCTGCACAGCGCAGACCTTGGCGATCGCCAGTTTTATAGACAATAATGACCTGTTTAAGATCCACAGAAGTTTTGCACCATTGCGACTTGAACCCTCTCTCTACACAAATTACACCGTTTTCTAGGTTGAACACAGGCCAAATCTAGGCAAATCCAAAAACAGCCTTCAAGTCACAGATCTTTGCTACCATGATGATGAATGATGGGCTTGTAGCTCAGTGGACTAGAGCACGCGGCTTCGGACCGCGGTGTCGGGGGTTCGAATCCCTCCTGGCCCGTTCTCTTTGGGGTGAGTTTCTATCACTCACCCGTTTCATCCTAACTTTTTTGAGTAGCCTGCAATGAGTGCAGTTCGAGTGCGCCAACACGTCAATCCCCTCAGTCAAAAATATCAAAGTCCCATCGCACCCCCCGACTGGGCAAACTTTTTTCAAACCCCTACAAACCCCCTTCATCTCGACATCGGCTGCGCTCGAGGTCAATTTCTGTTAGACATGGCCCAAGCCAAGCCAGACTGGAATTTTTTAGGGGTTGAAATTCGCGAACCCCTTGTGGTACGTGCCAATGAAGTGCGCGACGAGCTGGGGCTGAAAAATCTACATTATTTATTTTGTAATATCAACGTTTCCCTGGCTCCGCTTTTAGGTTCTCAGCCCTTAGCTGGTGCAACCATTCAGTTCCCAGATCCTTGGTTTAAGAAGCGCCATCAAAAGCGTCGTGTCGCCCAACCAGAACTCGTTCAAACCTTAGCAACACACATTCAGCCCGACGGCTTTCTGTTTATTCAGTCTGATGTTTTGGATGTGGCACAACAAATGCGTCGGGTCATCAATGATCATCCCGCCTTTGAACCCAGCGCCGAGTCAGATCCCTGGATGCCCCATAATCCATTCCCCATTGCCACAGAGCGCGAAGAAGGCGTTTTGGCAGAAGGAAAACCGGTGTATCGCGCTTGGTTTACCCGTTTATCCACATCCATAGATTAAATCTTTGTAACGGGGCAATGCATAGATAGTCATCAAAACAACATTTATTTAGAATTTGTTGCGTTATGGTGGGAACCATAGGGAATCACTCCCACTAGGACGGTACGCATGAGTCTAAAAAATCGTATTCAGGTTCGTCCACTAGAGTCTATTCGGGGAGGAATGGCAGAGTTTTACACCCCCCAAGCGAGCCATGAAACAATGCTGGTCAATATTCCAGCGGGGACGATTGACGAGCTATTTGTCCACCATTTCCAGACCGATCAACTTTTGGTCGTGCGGGGCAGTTTTGTATTGGTCGCGTTACAAGAGCGGCAATATCAATACATTGCCCTGAGTGAGTCAATTCCGGCAGTTGTGACGATCCCGCCAGGGATTCCTCACGGTGCCATTAATCTCAGCACTGAACCTTGCATGCTTGTGAACGCGGTGCTGCGTCATGGCCCTGCCTATGAAAAAGACTATCGCCCCATGAAGCCGCCGTTGAACTACGATCTCAACGCAGTTCAGGCCGCTCTGGGGCGATTATTGACGCCACTTAGCGCCTAGGGGTTGATGGATAACTCTAAATAATGGTTCCGTCTGTAATCACCGCACCCTTAAGAACCACAACAATACCGCTGCGGATATAGAACCCGTCGCTTTCGCGCTCAGCTTCTTGAATATTATCTTTATTGATAATCTGCACATTGCTACCAATGCAGGCATTTTTGTCGATGATGGCACGACTAATACGTGTATTTTGCCCAATCCCTATTGGAACGACGAGTCCTCCCTCGGAAGCCTCACGTTCCGCAAGAGGCTGATAGTAGTCAGCACCCATCAACAGAGAGTCATTGATGACAGCTCCGGCCTCAATCCGAGTTCTCACACCTAAAACGGAGTGATGAATCTGGCAGCTCTTGAGAATACAGCCTTCCCCAATCATAGATTCCGTGACTTGGCAGTCTAGGAGTTTAGTAGGGGGCAGGTACCGAGAACGGGTGTAAATCGGAGCTTCTTCATCGTAGAAGCTAAAGGGTGGCTGAGGCTGCTTCGTGAGAGCTAAATTTGCTTCATAGAAAGACTCAATCGTCCCAATGTCTTCCCAATAATCATTAAAGAGGAAGGCTTGGACATTGTGGTTCTTTTGCGCTGCTTCTGGAATGATTTCCTTGCCAAAGTCCGTTGCTCCAGGCATGCTGCTGAGCAAATCAAACAGCACCTGTTTCTTGAAGACATAGATGCCCATAGAGGCAATATAGGGCTTCTGTTGGGCTTCCTCAGAGGACAAACCAAGGACAGTGGTGTCCACCTGCATTTGCTTAAGCGCATCGCCCTCTGGCTTCTCGCTGAAGTCCACCACTTTGCCTTCGCCATCAATTTTCATTAAGCCAAAGCTAGAAGCGCGGCGCTCATCAATGGGAATCACCGAGAGGGTAATATCAGCGTTGGTTTCGCGGTGACGATTGATAAAATCGCTATAGTCCATGCGATAGAGGTGATCGCCGGATAGGATCAAAAACTCATCAATTTCAGTCCAAGCCGTTAGCATCCAGAGGTATTGGCGCACTGCATCGGCGGTGCCCTGAAACCAGTTGGGGTTTTCGGGAGTTTGCTGGGCGGCCAGCACTTCTACAAACCCATCAGAAAAGCCAGAGAAGACGTAGGCGCGAGAAAGATGGCGGTTGAGTGATGCAGAGTTAAATTGCGTCAGAACGTAGATTTTATTAATGCCTGAATTTATACAGTTACTCACAGGGATATCGATCAGCCGATATTTGCCAGCAAGGGGTACAGCCGGTTTTGCCCGCTGCTTTGTGAGGGGATAGAGCCTTGTTCCAGCTCCACCACCCAGAATAATCGTCATTACTTTTTTCATAAAACCTCTAGGCTGCCAATCCTCTCTACAGTCCAGTGTCTGCCTGTAAGGCACCCTTGACAAGGGGGGACGGGTTAAAAGATCAAAAAAAATGGGAGTGTAAGATATACCTACACTCCCATTTCACAATGCTCTAAAACAAGCATTGTCAAGGCGTTTCAAGCAGCAAGTGCTCCCTGATTGCGCTTATTTGATTGCGACTTTTCCGCCAGCTTCTTCAAGCTCTTTCTTGGCAGTTTCAGCGTCACCCTTGGAGATGGCTTCTTTAACAGCCTTAGGTGTAGATTCAACCAAGTCCTTGGCTTCTTTGAGACCTAGACCGGTGAGGGTACGAACGACCTTCAATACGGCAATTTTCTTGTCAGCAGGAACTTCTTCGAGGATGACATCAAATTCGGTCTTTTCTTCTTCAGGCTCAGCAGCAACAGGAGCAGCCATCATCATGCCACCTGTGGGTGCAGCAGCACTGACACCAAAGGCTTCTTCGATTTGCTTGACAAGCTCAGAAGCTTCTAGCAAGGAAAGGGTCTTCAACTGTTCTAAAATTTGGTCGGTTGCAGCAGACATTTAATTATCTCCTAGACGTAAATGAAATGTAGAAAACAGGGTCAATTCATCGTAGGGGCGCAAGGCATTGCGCCCTTATTGAAAGATTAGGCAGCATCCTTCTCGGCATAGGCTTTGATGCCCCGTGCGATGGAGGAAGGTACTTCCTTGACACCGATCGCAATCTTGGCGGTAACGGCGTTGAGCGCTCCGGCAATTTGGGCCATAAGCACTTCTTTAGATGGCAAGTCTCCAATAGCCTTAACGTCTGCTTGTGACAGCGCTTGTCCGTCTAAAGCACCGCCCCGAAGTTCGGTTTTTTTGCTGACCTTTTGGAATTCATAGTAGGCTTTGATTGCGCCACTCATGTCTTCCTTGACGAAGATGAATGCAGAAGCTCCTGCGGCATATTCGGTCAAAGGTTGCCAGGTTTCGTTGCCTTCAATGGCAAGACGCATGAAGGTATTTTTAGTAACCTTGCATGTTGCACCAGCGGGTCGCAGACGATTCCGTAAATTCGTGATTTCTGCAACGCTAAGCCCTTGATAGTCAATGACAAATGCCATTTGAGTTTCGGCAAGCTCGGCTTTGAGTTCAGCCACGATTTGACGTTTATTTTCTGGCGATCTACCCATCGTTTTCACCTCCTGAGTTGGGTGTAGTAGAACTTGTTTTTTCTTTGTAAGACACCAAAAGACCCTCGACATAATGCCGAGGGTCAAAACCAGAACGAAAGCCAGAGAGCTAAAGTTAGCCTAAAACACTCTAGATTACGAGACTGGAACCTCGGCAGGAAATTAAGCAAATGCACCTGCTGTCTTTGGTGGGTTTTAGAATTTAATCAGATTAAATCAATTCAAACCACAGAACAAAAGAAAACTTTTAGCGAGATGAGTTGACCTAGGTCAAGTCACCTATTTTCAGATCCCGAAGGCTGCCGATGTTCACTTCAATGGAAGGACCCATTGTTGAAGAAACAAACAGGGTTCTCCAGTAGCGACCTTTGGCACCAGAGGGGCGATTGCGTTCAATCGTGTCTTGCAGTGCTTTGAGGTTAAGGAGCAAATCCTCAGCTGAAAATGACGCCTTTCCAAACATAACATGGACGATGCCTGTTTTGTCGGCACGGAATTCTAGCTTACCTGCTTTGAACTCGGCAATCGCCGTGGTCAAGTCAAAGGTCACAGTCCCAGCCTTAGGGGACGGCATCAAACCGCGTGGGCCAAGAATCCGACCGACCTTTGCCACCTGGGGCATCATGTCAGGGGTAGAAATCAATAGGTCAAAGTCAAATCGACCCTTTTGGATTTCATCAATCAGTTCTTCAGAACCGACGATATCTGCACCCGCATTAGTCGCTTCTGCAACTTTTTCCCCACGGGCAATGACTGCAACACGTAGATCCTGTCCAGTTCCCTTAGGAAGTGCGACGGTGGTTCGCAGTTGTTGGTCAGTGTACTTAGGGTCAATACCGAGGCGCACATGGGCTTCAGCAGATTCAGGGAACTTTGCTGTAGCAGTCTGCTTTAACAGCGCCAGTGCCTCTAACGGCTCGTAAGCACGCTCTTCAACGAGCTTGTGCAGTTCGCGTAAGCGACGAGAAACTTTTTTCAATTTATTTAACTCCTGGGGTCTTAACGAAGCCCATGGCCTCTCCCCCGATTAGGTTTACATTCAACGGTCAAAATTCGGATGAACTAACGAAAGGTTCTAAACTGAACCCTTAGTCAGAAATCGTAACGCCCATATTGCGAGCGGTACCCGCCACAATTTTCATGGCTGCATCAATGTCATTGGCATTGAGGTCAGGCATTTTGGTTTGCGCAATTTCACGGAGCTGAGCTGTCGTAATTTTGCCAACCTTTGTTTTGTTGGGTTCACCGGAACCCTTGGGAATACCTGCTGCTTTCTGAATAAGGACAGAAGCGGGAGGCGTTTTGAGGATAAATGTGAAGCTTCGATCTTCAAACACCGAAATTTCGACCGGAATCACAAGCCCTACTTGATCAGCAGTTCTTGCGTTGTATTCCTTACAAAACATCATGATGTTTACGCCGTGCTGACCCAAGGCAGGGCCAACAGGGGGCGCAGGGTTAGCCTTACCCGCAGAAAGGGCAAGCTTAATGACTGCAACAACCTTCTTTGCCATTGCTAATTCTCTTTATGAACCTGATTGAACTCTAACTCGACCGGGGTATCCCGACCGAAAATGGACAGTAAGGCTTTAAGCTTACTGCGCTCAGGGCTGACCTCAATAACTTCGCCGTCAAAGTCTTTGAAAGGGCCACTGAGAACTTTGATTTTGTCCCCTGCCGCCATATCAATTTTGAGGATCGGCTCTTGCTCTTTGAAGGCACGGAAGATCCGTTCCACCTCGGAGGGACTCAAAGGCATGGGCTTAACGTGCCCTCTACCTCTGCCATAGCGACGCTTTTGTTCAGCACCGACAAAGTTGATGACGTTTGGCGTGTTTTTAACGACTTGCCAAGTTTCATCGTCCAAGATCATGCGAACCAAGACGTAGCCAGGAAAAACTTTTTCTTCACCCGTCAGACGCGAACCGTCCTTACGCAACTTAACCGTTGGCGATTGCGGAATCTCAATCTGAATGATTCGATCCGCAACGTCTAAGGTTTGGAGGCGCTGTTCAAGGTTTTGTTTAACCTTTTTTTCGCAGCCGGAGGCAACCTGGATGGTATACCAGTGCTTAATCTCCGACGGATTAGTGACGGAGGATTCTTCAGGGGAAGGAAGTTCGGAATGTTCGTCTAACATAGACATAAACTAAGAAAAAACCTGCCCAGAAAGCCACTTGAACAAGCTGTCAATTAAAGAAATTGAAACCGCAGACAATGCAACCATCAAGATGACCGCTGCGGATTCGCTAATGAGCTGCTGGCGATCAGGCCAGACGACTTTAGCAAATTCTTCTTTTGTTTCTTTCACAAACACACTAGGGTTAAACCCTGGTGTCGATTGCTTTTCTTCGAGGTCTTTTTTAGTCACCGTTTCCAACACTCAATCGCCAATAGCTTGCAATATTTCAGCGGTTTAACGCAGATTAAACAAAGTTCTTCGTTCTGACTTGCTTATGGTCAGGGTTGCTAGTGCCGTGCCTGATACATAGAGCAAAGATCATGAAGGGTCTGATTAAATTTCTCGCCAAGGATGAAAAGCGCGCCCTGGAGGACTTGAACCCCCGACATCAGGTTTTGGAGACCTGCGTTCTACCAACTGAACTAAGAGCGCATGTTTTCATCTTGGCGGGAAGACGTTAAGCACTAAGGCTGTTCACGTTGCTTATCCATTCTACTGTGCTCGTTACCGCTCTTTATTAAAGATAATTAGAGCGGTTACTATCGCAAAAAATGGTTGCTGCAAGGAATAATCTAGAGCGGCCTGTCAAACCGTTGTTTAACACGGGTTGCTTTACCGACCCGATCACGGAGGTAATAAAGTTTGGCACGACGCACTTTACCGCGACGTAGAACTTTAATACTTTCGACACGGGGGGAATGGAGCAAAAAGACTCGCTCAACGCCGATGCCTTGAAACACTCGACGAACGGTGATGGTTTCACTAATACCGCCATTGCGCTTGGCAATGACAGTCCCTTCGTAGGGCTGAATCCGTTCTTTGTTGCCTTCTTGAATGAGGACACCGACTTTGACGGTATCGCCCACATGGATTTCAGGCAATTCTTTTTTCTGATATTCCGCTTCTATAGAGCGGATAATCTCCTGGGCGTGCATAGGTTCCCTTAAAAGCCGCAAGATCTGATTCTAAGTCAATCTTGATACAATTGTCCAGCAAATTTTCAAAGGTTTTTGGATAAGCTGGCTTTAGGGTCTTGCGGGATAAGGGAATCGGAGTGCTCTGTCTCGGTGATTTGATGAATATTTTGCTCCCACTGACGTCCGTCGAAGGGTTGGAGATCAAAGTGTTGAAGGAGGGTTTCTAGCGGTTCGTCATCGATGCAGCGAAGGTTGATGTCGTAGTGGGTGGGGTGCGATCGCGGTCTATAAAAGGGCGCGATGCCACAAGTCTTACAGAAATGGTGTTGGGCGGTGCCAGTATTAAAGGTATAGGTCTGCAAAGAGTCTGAGCCTTGGAGGAGTTCAAACTGCTCTGGGGGGACGATGAGGTGGAGGAATCCCTTTTTTTGGCAGATGGAGCAGTTACAGGCGAGGACGGTAAAGTCTTTGACCCAAATTTGAAATTGGATTGCCCCGCAGTGGCAGCTACCGCTAAAGCATTGGGGGATGGAGGAAGAAACCGTGTTGTTCATGGCAAAGTCTTTTCGGAAACATCGTGCAGACGATCAAACACGCTTACAGGATAATGAAATTGGGTGGGCATTGTTTTACGCGGTGAGGGCACGATGGCAAAACGTCAGGGGTTATGGCTGGTGGGCGGGGCGATCGCAGCTTTTCTCGGTGGTGGATTACTCTATGCCAGTCCGTACCTCACGCTGTATCAGATCTATCAAGCTGTGGATCATCGGGATTCCCAGGCCATTTCAGATTCGGTAGATTTTCCGGCGCTGCGGGAGAGTGTGAAGGAAAATTTACAGTCGGTGGTATTGAAGGAGACGGCGAAGCAAAATAACCCGATTTTGAATTTAATCGGCGCAGCCTTGGGGAAGGTGATGGTGAATCCGGTGATTGATAGCATGGTGACGCCTGAGGGTGTGATGGCGCTTTTGGAGGGACAGCGGCTTCAGTCTGGGGGAAATAACGGGACTCAATCGCTGTCTAAGAAGGCGGCAGATGTGGATGTGAATGCCCGCTATGAGTCTTTTAATCAGTTTGTGGTAGGTGTGAAGCCTAAGGGTGAAGATGTGCCTCCGGTGGATGTGGTGTTGTCGCGGGAAGGGCTGGGCTGGAAGATTACGGGCGTGCGATTGCCGAAGTCTTTGCTTGGGGGCGGCGATCGTTGAGAGGTTAGAATTAAAAAGACTGGATGATAGAATATAACCAGTCGAATCGAATAAATTTTTATGCACACACAGCAGCGATCGCCACAAGTCGTCTCTAGCCAATCCCTTGGTCTAGGACTGCTGCTGCTGCGCCTAGCGCACAAATAATTCTGTTCTAGATCCGACCAAGTTTTTTCACTTGCCATATTTTAATGATTACCTTGATACCCATCAGTTAGGGGATTGCGGTTTTCTCGCTGCTGTCGAAGATCTACGGATAAGCGACATCAATTCGGCTATAGAATTCTAATTTCCGTGTTAAAACCGTTACACCCGTAGGGGCGCAAGGCCTTGCGCCCCTACAAGATGCCAAGCTTTATCCAATTTAAAAACCGCCATAACCACCTGAGGAGACCGTCATGCAACTAAATCTAAGGCTAGGACTGCGACTATTCATGGGTTGTCTGGCTCAATCTCTACGGCACCCAGACAGCCCTCGTTTTGCCATAGCTATTTTCTGCGAACCTAAAAAACCACGCTATCGAACATCATGTTGAACCATCCCGCCACAAAATACCGCCCCTTCACGCCCATCCCATTAAACGATCGCACTTGGCCCTCCCGAGCCATTACCCATCCCCCCATCTGGCTCAGCACCGACCTCAGAGATGGCAACCAAGCCCTGATTGAGCCAATGTCTGTCCCCCGCAAGCTCAAGATGTTTCAAACACTGGTGGGCTTAGGATTCAAAGAAATTGAAGTCGCCTTCCCCTCCGCCTCCCAAACCGATTTTGACTTTGTCCGTCATCTGATTACCCAGCAGCTCATTCCAGAAGACGTGACCATTCAGGTCTTAGTCCCTGCGCGGGAATCCCTCATTCGCCGTACCTTTGAATCACTTCAGGGGGCGAGAAGGGCGATCGTACATCTGTATAACGCCACATCTCCTGTATTCCGTCGCACAGTATTGGGCCTTGACCGACTTGGCACGATTGGCTTAGCCACAGATGCAGCAACGCTCTTTAACGAACTTGCAGCACAGCAACCCCAGACAGAATGGGTGTTTCAGTACTCACCCGAAACCTTTACCGCCACTGAATTAGACTTTGCCAAAGCCATTTGCGATGCGGTATTGGACGTGTGGCAACCTACCCCAGACCATAAGGCCATCATTAACCTTCCCGCAACGGTCGAGGTTTCCACCCCCAATGGTTTTGCCGATCAGGTGGAGTGGATGCATCGCCATTTGACACGGCGAGACAGCGTGATTTTGAGTGTGCATACTCACAATGATCGCGGCTGTGGCATTGCAGCGGCAGAACTAGCCCAAATGGCAGGAGCGGAGCGGGTGGAAGGCTGTCTGTTTGGCAACGGCGAGCGTACAGGAAATGTGGATTTGGTGACGTTGGCGCTCAACCTCTATACCCAAAGCATTCACCCAGGCTTAGATTTCTCCAACATCAACGCAGTGGCGCGAATCGTGGAGGATTGCACCCAGTTGCCCATTCATCCGCGCCATCCTTACGTAGGGGATTTGGTGTTTACAGCGTTTTCTGGTTCGCACCAGGATGCGATTAAGAAGGGGTTTGCAGTGCAGCAACCAGATGCGCTGTGGGAAGTGCCTTACTTGCCCATCGATCCGGCTGATGTAGGGCGCTCCTACGAATCCGTGATTCGGGTGAACAGTCAATCCGGCAAAGGCGGGATGGCCTTCTTGCTGGAGCGTGACTATGGGTTGGTGTTGCCGCGAAGGCTCCAGATTGAATTAAGCCAAACGGTTCAACACGTCATGGATATCCAGGGGGCAGAACTTTCCTCTAAAGATTTGTGGCAGTTGTTTGAACAGGAGTATGTGCAGGCAACAGCCCCACTCACCTACTGCGCTCATCACCTTGAAGAAACCGATCACCAGGGACAGATGATTGCAGCATCTCTGGAACTATTCGGTCAGCCCGTCACCATTCATGGCTACGGGAATGGGCCGATTGATGCGTTTTTGGATGCCCTTGGGTTGGGGTTGAATGTCTATCACTATGAAGAACGATCGCAATCTCAGGGCAGCGATGCAGCGGCGATCGCTATCCTCGAACTCCGCGCAGAAACACTATCAGGTACCCTCCACGGGGTGGGCATCCATGCCAACTTGGTCACGGCTTCGCTGATGGCAATCTTGAGCGCAGTTAATCGGGCGATCGTAGGGAATGCTGCATTACAGGACAAGCTCTGTGGTCGATTTACGGTTGATCCAGTATCTAGGCTCTAACGCACCGATAGCGCTGTCGTGCCTAAGAGCTGATTGACCTTCCCGATTAATTCAGGCGTTGAAAAGCCCTTATTGAGGAAATCGGTTGCACCCAATCGTTTCGCCTCTTTGCCCCATTCTTCTGCAAGACGAGACGAAACCACCAAAATAGGAAGATCTAGCCCCGCCTGACGACAGCGGTCAATCAGCGTAAAGCCATCCATATTGGGCATTTCAATGTCCGTAATCATCAGATCTGGGCGTTCATTAATTTGGAGCCAGTTCCAAGCTTCTAACCCATCGTTACAGGTAAAGGTCGTAAATCCATAGGAGGTTAAGCTACTTTCAAGTCTCCGCCGCATCAGGGCCGCATCATCTACCAGCAAAATCTTCAGCGCAGCGGATTGAGCCGCTGGCTTTGGAGTAGGAACTTCTGCATTTTTTGGTGCTTGAGTCGCTTTCGTTGTGGGAATGGCCTTAAGGGCTGTGGTCAGCGCAATTGGATCCAAAATTGAAATTAAACGACCATCGGGCTGAAGACTTACACCCAAAAGACCCGCAGGGGCAACTAGGGGGCTGGGCAGCGGATTAATCAGCAATTCCTCTTGACCAATCAGATCATCGGCAATAAACCAGATATCTGTGCCAAAGCCTAGGGTATCGGTGGAGCGGGTTCTAATGGCGATCGCCGTATCTGACAAAGGCCGAGTGTTTGATTGACTGAGGTACTGTTCCGCTTGCTGCCAATAGTGGGCCAGATCAAAGCCAGCGGCTTTGCCTCGACTGGTTTTAAGGGTCCAAGTCAAGAAGGGGTTTTCTGACACTAAGGGAGAGATTTCAGTGGGATTGAGCAGAATGGTTTCTAAAATTTCATCCGTCGGCAGGGCAATGGTACGCACCCCTTGACTATCGCCCACTTCTACCAGCACACAGGGCACTAGGAGCTGGGGTGCAGGGACTTCAATGGTAAAGGTTGTGCCCTTGCCGAGATCGGTTTCAAGGCTCAGCTTCCCGTTTAGGGCTGCAATTTGGCTAACAACCACGTCCATGCCCACACCCCGACCAGAGACCTCCGTGACCGCGCTACGGGAACTAAAGCCCGGTTGACACAGCACTGCCAATAGTTCTGCCGCCGTGCGAGTTTTGTGAAGGGCGCAGTGTTTGGCTTGGGCCAGATTGGCGATCGCCTGGGCATCAATGCCACCCCCATCGTCCTTCAAGACAAGGCGATAAAGATTCCCACGACGTTGGAGCGAGAGCTGAATGCTCCCCTGAGCGGGTTTACCCAAAGCAAGACGAGTTTCCACTGGCTCAAGGCCATGATCATAGGCATTTCGTAGAAGGTGGAGCAGTGCAGGTTCAATTTCATGGAGAACCCCCGCATCCAGTTCAACCTGTTCGCCCTGCACCAAGAGTTCGACAGGTTTTCCGTAGCGATTGCTCAGATCGCGGACAATGGCCTTTGCCCGCAGGCTTAGGTTACGGAAGGGAACGAGACGGCTGGTTTCAATGCCATCCTTGAGCCGGAGAATGCTGCGATCAAGTTTGTCAAGACGACGGTCGGATTGTTGGGTCACAGATTCCATTTCTTGACCGAGTTCAGACATCCGCAAGATGTTCTCGAGCAGGCGATTGATGGTGGTATACCCTTGGCGATAACGCTCTAGGGTTACGTTCTGGGATGAATCTTGCTCTTCGCTGAGGTTGCGCATCAGCGCATAGTCATCCTGGAGTTGGCGCAGGCGGGTAATAAATTGCGCACTTTCTTGGGTTAATGCCGTAATTTGAGCCAGTTGCGTCTGAAGTTTTTGGGAAATATTGATAACGCCACGAGCCGCCAGCAAGGTTTCAACCACATCCTGCGCAGACCGATCCAGTCGTTCCAGCGGCACAGAAATCTGAACACTGCGTTTAGCTTCTGCGGGGGTATCTGGACTCGCAACGCTAGCCTCTACCGCGACAGTGAGTTGAAGCTGCGGGGTTTCCTGGGGGAAGAACCCGACAAGATCAGGGGCTGACGCGATCAAGTCAGCGGCAGATTCTGATCGACTCTCCTCGCTCAGGGCAAATAGCTCGTTATCTCCCAACTCGTCCAGCATGGATAGATCGCTGAAGTCGGTGATCGCTAGGTCGTCCAGAGCCGTTACGGGCCAAGCATCCGCAGAAATATCCCAATCCTGAAGCCCCTCTAGGGCAATATCTATGGTCTCGGCAAAGTCTAGGGTCTCGGCAGAGTCTAAGGTTTCGGCAAAGTCTAGGGAGACCTCAAGGGAATCAATGATATGAAGATCTAGCTCAATTTCGTCAAAGGACGTTTGTGCTGAAACGGCATCATGGAGCGCGGGATCTAAGGTCAAGGGATAGGATTCGATACCCTCTGGGACGAATACTTCTGGCGTTAAGCCTTCTAGGGTTAGGCTTTCAAGGGTTAAGCTTTCAAGACTCAATTCGTCCATCCAATCTGGGAGTTCCGCAGCGGTTTTATCTGCGATCGTCGCATTTGCTTCCATCGGAGGCTTTTCTAGATCACTTGGCTCAAATTCAACCAGTGCTTCTACATCGAACTCGGATTCAAACTCAGAATCGAACTCGGTCAACCATTCTGAGGTAGCAAAGGGATCTAAGGCTAAAGGATTTGATCCGGTCGCGTCTGTCTCTTTAAGGTCTAGAGCAATATCACTGAAATCCGACAATACAGCAGATTCAGCATCCTCAATAGACTGAAGTTGCGCTTGGAGTGAGGGACTCAGCTCACCGCCCTGCTTGGCACATTCCTTTAGAATCGGAAAATATTGAGTCCAGCATCGTTGCCACTGGTCGCTATTGGCGCGATCCACAAGGCTTTGGCACTGGGCCATGACAGGTACCCAGCTTTGAGCAAACTCTAAATCGCTACCTATTCCAGTGAGCTGGTCTAGGGTTTGCTGGGCGATTTGGAGAATAGACTCAGGGATTTTGCACTGAGGGGACAGTTTAGCCAGGGCCATTTCTAGCTCCAGCACCACGAGGTCAAAGCCCTGTTCTGCAAATTCTTGATGAACCTGCTTTAACTCATTCCAATCGGGGAGGTAGCTTTGCCGGATGAGTTCGTGCAGCGCATGGATGCGCTGCACGGTGGGCTGTACCTGAGCGATCGCCGCGTCCCCAGTCTCCTTAATTTCGATACTGCTGCTGAGGAGTTCTCCGGCTTCTAGCAGCATGTGGCTGAGTTGACCATCGGACAGATCGGGAGCCAGGTCTAAATAGCGTAGATCCGAAAGCAAATCTTCTAGCGCCATCCCCGCATGGAGCATCGCATCCGCTTCGACCGTGACAGCGCCCCCTTTAATGGTATGAACCGCACGGTAAATATGCTGAATATCCCCAGTCCAGGATTGTGGATTGAGAGATTGAACCAGGCTAAAGTATTCCTCAAGATACTGCTGAGTATCCACCTCAAACATTTCGCGCAGCTCTTGCTGAAGCTCAGCTTCAGCAGAATCAATCGCCGATGCCGGATTGAGATTTTGGGGATAGGATTCAGATGCCGTCATGGTGCCGCTGACTCGATAGGGACTGCTGAAGGATAAGCCGAGGAAGGGGGAAGGAAGTCGAAGGGGGAGAAAATGCTAGGCCCTTGCAAGGACCTTTGGAGAGGCAATAGCCTCGGCGGTAGGTTCGGCACTGACATGGAAGAATTCCACCATTTGGAGTAAGGTATGGGCCAGATCTCCCATCGCTTCGACCTGCTCACGGGTGACGCTTGCTTTGGTCTCAGTTTCTTGGGCAATGCTGGCAATCTCATGGGTTGCGGTGAGGGTACTCTGCACCACCTGAACAATGTCTTGGTTGGATTGGCTGACCTGTAGCCCCACTTCTGCCACCTGGGTTGTCACCTGTTGCATGTTGTCAAAGGCTTTCCGAGATTGACCCACGCCACTGGTGAAGTCTTGAACCAAGCTGCTGATGTCAGAGACGTCTTGGTTAAGTCCAGAGGTCACGGTTTGAATTTGATCGGTGCGCTGTTGCAACAGGACTAAACTTCGGTTGGTTTCGTTGGCGAGGTTGTTGACCTGACGGGCGATGGTTTCAAATTCGTGGGCAAGGCTGGCAAACTGTTCAGGATTTTGTTCTTTGAGGGCGCGGGTAGACAGGGTGGAGGCGTTGAGGGCCAAAACGCGAGTTAAAGAGGCCACTCGCTTTTGGTCCTTGGAGAATTGGGAGGCCAAGTCTACAAAGTCTGTCAGGAGCTGAGTGCGCTTCACGATTTGATCGGTACCCTGCTGTAGGGTGGCAATGCCACTGACCATTAGCCCCATTTCCTGCTGCCCCACTTCGACCGCAGTTTGCGCCAACTGCACAGCCGTACCTGTCGCCATCACCTGCTGCTCAGAATCCTCTGTGAGAAGATTCATTTGATGCATTAAGGTCTGTACCTTTTTGACCGACAGCGTTTGGTGCTGGGCCTGTTGAGCGGTCTCGGCGGCGAGGTTCTGGAGGTCTTCGGCACGATGGGTCACTTGCTGAGCCGTTGAAATAGTAACAGACACCACTCGGTTGAGGGATTCTACCAGGCGGTTGAGGGTATCTGATACCAGCCCAGTGGCGCGATCGTTGACGTTGGCTTGGGTGGTCAGGTCTCCTTCTTCGAGGGAGAGTACCACGTCAAGAATGTGGGCAATATCGCCCTGAAGCAGTTCGCCGTCTTGAAGGATTTTCTCAGATTGAGCAGTTCTCTGGGCTGCTTCGCGCTCAAGTTCTTGGTTGAGTTGTTGCAGGTTATGTTGGGAGTCGAGGAGCGATTCTTGGGATAAACGGCGATCGCGAATGTAGCCCTTCACTGCCGACAGCACCACAGACCAGCTCAACAGCAGCAGCAGTGAAGTGAGTGCAGCAAACGAAATAGACAAGGCTAAGCTCTGGCGATAGTTTTGAAGCTGGTGCTCAACATTACGCTTCACCGTGGCTAAGGTTCCGTGTATTCCCTCGCTGTAAATCGCCTTTTGCTGTTCGTACTCAGACCCCAGCAAAAGCGAAAGTGCCACTTTAGACTTACCCTTATGATTAAGCGCAAAGGACTGGGTTTCCATATCCACCAGCTTCTTGTTTGCTGCATCAGTTTTTACTGGATCGGTCTGCATGGAAGCGGGCACGTCCTTCAAAACTTCTTTAATAGCCTCATCCAACTGAGGCACGAACTGGTTATAGCGTTCTTCCCACTTTGTACTGCCAGTGCTAGCAGCCATCCGAGCCGACATGGTTAAGACCTCATCTAGATAAATCACCTGACCGCTCAGATCCTGAAGCTTAAACTGCTTATCAACGGTGGTTTGTAGCCCCTGATAAATCCGCCAGACGCTAAAAGCGGATGCACCCGTCATTGCCATGCTAAACAATAGTGAGATTGTAATTGTCTCGACCAATCGCGCTTGCAGTGCAGACTGAATACGCGAAAAGAAGGAAGGGGGGCGGCTCGGTGATTTCACCGTAGGCTCACCGCTGGGCTGTGGCATTGAGAAGTCTTCAGGGGGCATCATAGTTCTCTAAACTAACGGACGAACTTTAGGGACAACAAATCAGGCAAAACGAATAGGAAGGATGAATTAGCCGTTTACGAATTCGGCAAAAGCCGCCTCGTCATCAAAGATGGATTCGTCACCAAAGATGGATTCAGGTTCAAAGATGGGTTCAGGTTCAAAAACGGGTTTAGGCTCAAACAAATCTGCGTCAGATTCTGGCAACACCGCATTGGCGATCGCAGCGGTCACAGCCTCAGGCAACCTGAAAAACTGCACATTTTTACCCAGGGTTTCTGAGAGATGACTCATTTGGTCAGAAATCCGTTGAGCATCTTGAGACTGCTGGGTAATTTGATGAGAAAGAACAGTAATGGCGTCCATTGCAGTGGCAGTTGAGTCAACAGCTTCGACGATGGACTGACTGGTTTGAGCCACCCGATCGCCGGCCTGAACCGCTTCTCCTGTCACCGTCTGAACCGTTTGGAACACCTCACCAGTTTGTTTGACGCCACTGGTAAAGCTGTAAACCAACCCACCCAAACGCTGAACTTCAATATCCACCTCCGAGACCACGCGGTGAATTTGGCTACTGCGTTGCTCTAGATTGGCGAGACCTTCATTGGTTTGCTGGGCCAGTTGGCTAACTTGATCGGCAATCAGTTCAAATTCGCGGGCTACACCCGCAAATTTTTTGGGTTCTCGTTGTTCAGCGGCACGGGCAGCAACGAGGGATGCATTGAGGGCCAATACCTGGGTCTGGGTCGCAATTTCTCCCTGCTCCTGCACAAACTGGTCGGCAAGACCCACAAATTCTCCCAGCGCCTTCATTTGTTGAACAATGCGATCGCTCCCCTGTTGAAGCACATCAATTTCTTGGGTCAACGATCCGACTGCGCCTTGCCCTTCTACCACGGCATTTTGGAGCATCATCAGCGCATGGTTTGTTTGAGCAAGCTGCATGGAGGCGCTATTGGCGGAACTCCGTACCGTTTGGGTAAGCGCCAGAACCTGATTAACGGAATGGGATTGTTCGCTGGTGCTTTGAGCGACGGTCGCTGCAATATCTTTTTGGCGACTGCTGCTGCTAGAGACTTGGCTTACTGTGGTAGACACCTGCCCCATAATCCGACCCAGTTCTTCGACGAGGCGGTTGAGGGTATCTCCAATCAGCCCTGTTGCACGCTCAGTGACGTCTGCTTGAACGGTTAAATCACCTTCTTCAATGGCACACACAACATCCAGAAGCCCATCAATATCAACTTGGAGTTGCTCACTTTCCATCCGCACAAATATTTCTTGCTGGTGACGAGTACTGGCTTCTCCCTTCAGTTCGTCGTTCATCACAAGCAAGGTCTTCTGGGTTCTTTGAAGTGCCTCCTGAGAACGTTGGCGATCGCCAATGTAATCACGTACAGCGAGCAACACCAATATCCATGTGCCAAGAAGAATTGGCAAAGTAACAGCCGCAAACGCAATGGACTGAAACAACTGCTGCTGGTAGCTTTGTAAATTCTGCTGAATCAATTGGTCAATGTTGTTCAAAACCTGTTGGTTTCCAGCGGCATAAATTTGCTTCTGGGCATTGTACTGCGGTCCCAGTAAAAGCTGGAGTGCCGCCTTAGACTGACCTTTGCGCACCAGTTCAAAGGATTGAGTTTCCATGTCAACCAGTTTTTTGTTGGCCGCATCGGTCTTACCGGCTTCGGCCTGGATATCGGCAGTTACGTTCGTCAACAGCCCTTTAAAGGCTTCATCCAGTTTGGGAACGTACTCGTTATAACGCTTTTCCCACTTTAGATCGCCGGTACTCGCAGCCATACGTGCTGACATCGTCAGCACTTCATCCAAATGCACAATTTCTCCACTGCGTTTCTCAAGCTGAAACTGCTGGTTAACGGTCGAGCGAAAGCTTTGGTAGATATTCCAGGTCATGACCGTCGAGACCACTGTGAGCATCAAACTCCCGACCATCGTTGCCGAAATACTGACCAGCAAGTTAGATCGCACAAATTGCCGCGCTTGCATGAAGGGTGTTGCGGCAGTTCTTTCCGCATCAAGCAGTTCTGAGACCAATTGCTCAGTCCCATCTGACAATGGCGTGACCTTCGGGTTTGTAAAGTTCATAAACGCTACTCAGGAAGTAAATTCTTTGGGGTTATGGTTTCGATGACGAATGGTCGAAGTATGTCCAGATCAGGACAGATGCGAAGGGCTACAGGCCACTGGGTATCCAAGATAAAGGTTGCCATAGGTCTGCACTGACCCGCTCTGGTCGCAGCAGCACAATGGAGTCATTGGGTGATTGCGGCGCGTCTGCAAAAACTTCACTAGGAATTTCAGCGCGGGTTTGACTGCCCAGGGGACGGTCAATCACGATTCCCACTTGGGCCAAGGAACCTGCTGCATCTCCTAATTTGACGACCATCGTATTTTCTCGGAGGGACGCGGATGGGGCGTTCAAAAGGGTGTGGCCAGAGAGCAAGGGCAGTACTCGACCTCCATGATGGGTAATGCCCATCAGCAGTGGGCTATAGAACGGGAGCGCTAAGATTTGCGATCGCTCCACTCGGAAAATTTCCACCACCCATAGGGCTGGAATCACGAGGGTCACAGTCTGCACCTGGGCAAGCAGAAACCGATCGCTCAGGGTGGATTTGGCGTCAGCAGGTGGGGCCGAAAGAGCGGCGTGGGTTGGGGCGATCGCACTCATCAATTTTGTCCTTAAACAGTTGCAGCAACGCGGGTCAGAACATCCGCAACAGAGTCACGGGTCACAGGCTTAGTGAGATAGTCATTGGCACCGGCTCGCTTCACGCCATAATTGATTTCCAATGGGGTCTTTTTACTAGAGCAAAAAACGACGTATTGATTGGATGTTTTAGGATTCAAACGAAGGGTTCTGAGGAATTTATAGCCATCTTGCTCTGGCATCACCACATCTAAAAACACCAGATCGTAATGCCCCCCTTCAACCTTATCCAAGGCATCATTGGGGCTATCACACTGATCAACAGCATGCCCCAAAGACTCTAGCAAGCTAGCCAAAGCATGCCGATCTACAGAGCTGTCATCAATAATCAGAAAACGCATTTTAATCTCCAATGGGTAATCAATAAAAAGAGGAACGAAAAAGAAAGGTTAGGAACGGATTTCGGGGGAGGCGACCAAACGCTGGAGTAATTCTTGAAGCTGCGCCTGAAACTCACCGATATCCGCATTAGAGAGGGGTTTTGTTAGAAAATCACACCCACTCCACTGCGCGCGCCAACGATTGGAGAGCTTTTGTTCCCCTGTCAAAATGACTAAAGGCGTTGAAGCAATCTGGGGCTGTTGCCGAATCTGTTTCACCAGCTCAAACCCTGAAATACCTGGCATGTTGATATCAATAAAAATGCTGGTGGGCTTTACATGCAGGATGGTCGAAAGTGCCATCGTTGCATTTTGGCAAGCGACGATGGGATAGCCTAAAGCCGTTACCCAATGCTGAAACTGCTTTAGTACCAATGGAGAATCATCAATAATCATGATGACAGAGGAGTTTGATTTCGTTTCTTTTTCTAGGGTGACTAACCCTGCCTTGACAAGCCGAGTCATCATGGTGGCAACGTCTAATCCATCTCTTGCCAAACCAATGGCAATTTGATTCAGGGTTTTGCCAGACTGTACTAGGGTCTGAATGCGTTCTTTTTGAGTCTGGGGTAGCTCTGCTTTCTCAAAGGCTTGAACATTCAGTTTGGGAACCAAGTTCATAGAGGGAATCTGCGGCTTAATTTGTTGCCACAGGGTCTGACGCTTGATGGATTCATGAATCAATATCTGAGCATTCATCCCCAGCAACATCGTGCCCTGAGCAATAATGGCATCTTCACGAATAAACTTTGCTTCGCCAGATCCCAGCAGAAGATAGGTATCTAAATCATTTAGAACTTTGAGTCGTGAGGCGGCTTTGAGTTGGGATTCGTCGGCAACGCCCAATCGGATAATTTGCTTAAAAAGGTCTGCTGGCGAGATGGTTTGGTTCTCCACCTCCCTTTGGAGCTGGACAAAGTTTTCTTTGATTTTTTCTTGTCGAACTTGTGGAATATAGCGCTGGACTAACCTCAGCAGCACCGCCGAACTCCAAGGGGTGCTGCCAGAATGCACGATTTGTCCGTTCGCAACGCCAAGGTACCAGTAAAAGGAGGTTTCACGTCCCGATAACCTCGCAAACTGGTGTTGCCAGTATCCACTTGCCTTGGGCTGAATAATATCAAGCAGCTTGTGAGATAACTCTTGACCTTGAAATGAAAAATGACGTGCTTCGGACATTAACACCATGCTGCAACCACCAAGATTCTCGGATCGATTGGATGACCTCTCTACATAGGTTGCCCTCTTCCAAATGCCAGTGTTACAGTTAATATTTTTTTTTGACTATACGCATTGAAGTCCTCCCCGTTTTTAACGCGTGGGCTGGGTTCTAGGGATCGTTGTTCTTTGTTAACGATTCCCTGTCTGCAATTTCCTGAACCCTGTAAGCTAGAGAGAAGTCCCTTTTTACATTCTGTTTGTGCAGAAATTGCCTTGACTATGACCGAACCTCTGAATCCGACCGCAGATGATGCGGTGAATCCTGAAGCTCTCTTTTTAATGCTGCGCCGCAAGCAGGGGAGTTGGGTTGAGTGGGGGCAAGCTTGTCAGCAGCTCCAAAAGGCAGGCCATTCCCCCCAAGACATTTTTGAAGCCACGGGCTTTGAACCCATTCAGCAAAATCAGGTGATGGTTGCAGCCCAAGTCTATACGGGTCTCGTCCAGGCCAACACTGACCCTGAGGTTCTGGAGCACTTTGGTCATCGCGGCAGCGATATTCTCTACGAGATTCGGCTCTTTACACAGCCAGAACGACCGGTGATCGCCGCTTTCGCCTTCCAGCACAAGCTCGATTCCGATGAAGCCCACGACCTCACCCGCACCCTCAAAGACTTTGCCCGCGTGCGCAAACCACCAGAAGCCTTTAGCAATCATCCCGGTGATGCGGTAGCCCATCAAAGCTGGGTGCAGGCACGGCAAAAATCGGATTTACAAGAGCGATCGCGCCTGATTGCCAAGGGACTCAAGTTTGCCCATAGCACCAGCGCCCGCAAAGAACTTGAAAAATTACTAACGGACTTTAGCGTCTCCAAAGTCCAGACCCATCCGCGTCTACCCGTCTCTCGGTTTGATTCTGAGCTAGATTTACCCAGAATTTTACCCCTCTTAGGCAAACTCCCCCTCTCTGCCGATGTCCTAAAAGCTGCACCCATCACTGAAGAAGATGGCCCTTTCCGCATCGTGAAGGTTGCAGGAGAAGGGGCATGGGTTCCGTTGCCTGGGTGGCAAGTCATCGCAGGTGCCCAAGACCCCGTGGCCGTGTTGAGTGATAGCGATCGCCTACCGGTTCCACCCGACCAAGCCGCCGAAGAAGTATTGGTCATCATTGACCGAGCGGATCGAGACTGGGATGACCAGAGCTATTTTGTGATTGATACGGACGGCAATCTAGACGTGCAGTGGTTCCCCGACGCACCGACCGAAACCATTTTGGGCCGCGTGATTCTTGTCGTGCGCCCCAAACGGTTCTTCGACGAAGCCGCCACCCAAGAACGCTGGGTCCTCGACGAATAAAGCCCTTCATTCAAGAATCATCCCAAGGGTATGGGCAACGCCATTCAGCCACTCAACTCTGAACTGATTTACCGCATCGCCGCCGGAGAGGTGATTGACTCCGTGGGGGCGGTGGTGAGAGAACTCATTGATAACGCCCTAGACGCTGCCGCCACCCGAATTTCCATTTCTCTTTGGACAGACATTGGCAAAGTTGAAGTGGCGGATAACGGCACTGGACTCACCTGGGCCGACCTCCAGCAGGCGGCCCTGCCTCACACCACCAGCAAAATTTCTACCTTTGAACACCTGAATGCGCTTCATACCCTAGGATTTCGGGGAGAAGCCCTCCACAGCCTGACCCAGTTGGGAAAGCTCGAAATTTGCAGTCGGACGCAATCCTCACCCAGTGGCTGGCAAGTCTACTACGATGCCAAAGGGTCTGTGGCCCAAGCCAAGGCGATCGCCTTGGCCGCAGGCACCACCGTCACCGTCACCCATCTCTTTGAAACCTGGCCCTCCCGCCAGCAGAACCTCACCCCAGTCCAACAATGGCTATCTAGCATTCAGGCCATGATTGGCGACTACGCCCTTTGTCATCCTCAAGTCACTTGGCAAACCTATCACAACCATCGGCCTTGGTTCAGTCTTGCCCCGGGGCAAACGGCTAAAGAAATCGGACTTCAGCTCATTCCCAAGCTGACCCCCGACGATCTGCGATATGCAGTCTTTCCCATTGAGATCCCCCACGAGAATATAGATAATCCGACCGTCTCTCAGGCCACCCTAGAAGTACTGGCAGGACTCCCCGACCGCTACCATCGCCATCGACCCGACTGGGTTCGGGTTGCGGTCAATGGTCGGCGCGTCTCCGTCAATGCCCACCCTTCGGCAGAATTCTGGGGCGCTCTAGAGCAAAGTATTCTGAATGCCTTTCGCCAAGTGCTGCCGCGCCATCGGCATCCCTTTTGCTGGGTGCATCTGAAGGTCTCGCCAGACTGGGTGGACTGGAATCGGACTGCCGCCAAATCCCATATTTACCTACACCAGCTCGACACCTGGAAACACCACATTAGCCATAGTATTCATCAGCTCCTCAATCTTTCCCCTGGGTCAGAACCCTCCGGCACTCAGATGCGCCAGCTCTTCAAAAGTGCTGAAGCGAAGGGTCGTTATGCCTTAGCACCCTCTCTCAATCTCTCGGCCTCCTTACCTCATACCCCAGAGGATGAACCTGCACTATCTCCAGATTCTAGGGGGATGGTGTTGGGGAGTTTGAGGGCGATCGCCCAACTTCACCAAACCTACATTGTCGCCGAACACCCCGCTGGCCTATGGCTGGTAGAACAACACATTGCCCATGAACGGGTACTTTACGAACAACTTTGTCAAGATTGGCAGATTACACCCCTAGATCCCCCCCTCACACTCCGCAACCTTACCGAAGCACAAGTCCAAAACCTCACCCATCTCGGCCTGTCCACCGAACCCTTTGGCACCGACCTATGGATCATCCGCACCGCGCCGCAGTGCCTAGTCCTCCGTTCAGATTGCCTCCAAGCCCTCTACGAACTCAGCCACTGCACCGCCCCACAACCCGCCCTCGTTGCCACCGCCTGCCGGAGCGCCATTCGGAACGGTCAAACCCTGTCCTTGCAAGAAATGCAAACCCTGTTAGACCAGTGGCAGCAAACCCAAAATCCACGCACATGCCCCCACGGACGCCCCATCTACCTTCGCTTAGATGAACAGTCCCTCGCTAAATTTTTTCGCCGCCATTGGGTCATCGGCACAAGTCACGGGATTTAAATTGGATCCCATTTCAAGAATTTTTCAGGCAAAAGCGATACGGTCAAAGAATTTTTGTAACTTTTGCGAAATCTTAGAGCAAAGTTGCGATGGATTGCTGCATTTTTGATTAAGAAGCGATAGATTAAATTGAATTTAGGGAAGACTATAAGCAGTTAGTCTTGTCTTCAAGTACATCGTTTCGCATAAAAATTGATTTTTACCGACGCTTTAGTGACCTGTATTCTGCTCTATATTTTTCTTTCCAAACATAAAAATAGCATCTCACCTCAATGCAAACGTTTCCTCGGCATGAAACCTCTCCATTAAAGACCAAGCAGTTTGAGCTATGGTATCAGCCGGTCTATGACTTGCTGGGGGGAACCGTGATCCACAACGAAATTTTACTGAGATGGCGGACATCCAGCGGCACGCTTTGCAGTCCCCGTGACTTCATGCCCTCTATTTTTGAGGGTGGATTAGAAAAGTGGTTAGATCGATTTGTCATCGAACGAGCCATCGGGGTTTTAGATCACAATCCCAGTTCAAAGCTATCGATTAATCTGTCGCGAGAGATATTAGAAGATCGTCAAATTGCGACCTTTATCTATGATCTCATCCATGATGCTCAGATTGATCCCAGCAGAATTCATCTTGAGCTATCTGAAAAAAACATTTCAAAGGATATCAAAAGTCATACAGCCCTCATTCAAGATTTCAAACAAATTGGCTGCACCGTTGTCTTAGACAATTTTGCCAACGATTATCTTACCTTTGTTCAGTGGGAAAATCTGGGTGTTGATTTCATCAAAGTTAGAGGTGATTTAATTCATAAATCTGAGCAAGATCTGACTTCAGAGATTCTACTCCAGTCAATCTTTGAGGTCGGTCGATCAATCAATCAGATGGTCGTAGCAAAGTCCGTTGAAGCGATTGACACATCAATATTTTTGGATAAACTGAGCACTGGCCCAGTTCAGGGAAATCACCTAAAGCCCCCTAGCCCAGAGCTTTGTATGACGGGGAAAGTAGATATTTTGGGCGTACCCATCGACAATCTATCCATGAATGATTTCCTTAAAAATCTTCATCAGGGCACTGTCTTTACGCCGAATGTTGACCATTTGATGAATGTAAGAAAGCATAAGGACTTTGGACGGGCCTATAGCGTTGCAGACTATAAGCTATGCGATAGTCAAATTCTCTTTTTTGCCTCTCGTTTTTTAGGCTCTCCAATTATCGAAAAAATTTCTGGTTCAGATTTATTCCCTGCTTTTTATGAATATCATAAGGAGAACCCAGCTATCACTATCTTTTTGCTGGGTGGGATGGGCACCTCGTCGGAAAAGGCCCAAGAAAATATTAATAAAAAGGTTGATCGCAACATTGTGATCGATGCCTATTCTCCCCCCTTAGGGTTTGACCAGGATGAAGAAGAGTGTCTACGGATTGTGCAGCGCATTAATCATTCTGGTGCGACGGTCTTAGCCATTGGTGTGGGAGCGCCTAAGCAAGAAAAATGGATCAGTCAGTATCGACAATATCTAACATCCATCAACATTATTTTTGCCATTGGAGCCACCATTGATTTTGAAGCGGGCGTCGTTCCTCGTGCGCCTGAGGTGGTGAGCATGATGGGGGTTGAGTGGCTCTACCGCTTGATGATGGAGCCTAAGCGGTTATGGAAACGGTACTTAATTAATGACCTACCGTTTATATGGCTGTTACTGAAACAGAAAATGTTGAGTTAGCGGCAAAGTTTTACCGTCAGTCTAGAGCTGTCCGTCTAAGGCTCTCGGTCTAAAGAGATCTCTGCGATCGCCTCCAGATCAATCAAACTCTCCAGTGGTGTGGGTAAGCTATCCCGCGCTGAATAGCAGTGATTCACAAACGGACAAACATGCTGACTAGACCAACATTTTTGAGCCGAGAGGGGGACTTGCGGAAAATTTTGATGGCCCACCACAAAATCCTGCATCCACCCTCCCAGAGATGACAGCAATTGCACCAACGTCTTGGAGGTTTGTTGATGCATAGACGCTGAGTAAGGAATGGATAGCCAGT
The DNA here is from genome assembly GCA_031362245.1 of Acaryochloridaceae cyanobacterium OTE_25_metabat_464. Classification (GTDB taxonomy): domain Bacteria; phylum Cyanobacteriota; class Cyanobacteriia; order Thermosynechococcales; family Thermosynechococcaceae; genus JAAURS01. The sequence continues at coordinate 31,236 of JANLSD010000396.1, forward strand.
TTTCAGTCCCCCCACGGGTTGACCGTTCTGAGCTAGACTCTGCAAACCAATACAGCATTGAAATCTGATCGGGCGCATAACCTAACGCCTCAGCGACCAAAAACAGATAAAGCCTTGTTTGCCAATGCTCCTTCAGCAGTTGCGCACGATGGGGGCGACGATAGGTTTTCCAGTCCACAACTTGCACCTCATTGTCACCCTGAATCAGCAAATCAAATACCGCAATCAGCGTAAAATTCTCGAGGGTTAACGTACAGGGATATTCATTTTGGCGTATCCCCACCATCAGCGGAGGTGGAGCATCCTGGAAACGCAGAAACCATTCTTGGAGTTTGGGATGATGGTCTAGTAAAGGCTGAATCTCAAGACCCAGCGCGCGCTGCTGCATTAACTGATGAAACCGTGAACCCAACTCTTGTTTCTCTAAAACAGCAGAGTTTTGAGGCATGGCCAAACTGTCCAAGAAAAAATATTGAAACTTTCTCGGACAGGTTTCTAGAATTTGCAAGTGCGCTTGAGACAGTTGTAGCAGTGGCAAATGCTGCATTAAATTCAACAATCCCTAAAAGCTTAATGTCTCTACATCCTATCGAAATTTTTAAACCAACCTTTGCAAAGTCGTCTTTTTTTGTAGTGTGTTGACGATTTCATCTCTATCCTGGCACAATTATGTGCTCAGGAAGTTGAACTTCTACCATCTGGCAAGGTTGTGTCTAAGAAAATGACGCGCACCATCGTAGCACTACTGAGTTCAGCGCCAAAAAAGTTGGCTCGGCTAAGGTCTGCATAGGAAAGATCCGCACGCGCCAGATAGGCCCGAATCGGGGTACTTTCCGTTAAATCTGCGGACTGAAGACACGCATGGCTCAAATCGGCTCGGGTTAGCTTCGTTCCCCGTAAATTCGCCTCTTTCAGATTGGCATAGCTCAACTTTGCATCCACTAAACTTGCGCCCCCCAAGTTAACCTTGGCTAGGTTCCCACGAATTAACTTAATTCGTTCTAGTTTGGCGTCTTTTAAGTGAGCGTTACTAAAATTTGCATCCGATGCATCCACATCCGACAGAACAGCTCCTTCAAGATTCACCCCTTCAAGATTGGCATTCTTGAGCGAAACACCCCTTAGATTAGCATAGGCTAGGTTCGCTTTTTTAAGGCTAGCGCGATCTAAATTTGCACCCTTTAAGTTTGCCCCCCGCAAATCTGCATTATCCAGAATTGCACCCTGAAGCATCGTGCTATTGACCAAAGATTCTTCTCTAAAATTCGCACCCCGCAGGCAAGCACCTTGTAAATTTGCATTGCATAAATTTGCGGCTCGCAGATCTGCATCAATTAAATTAGCATCCGTTAAATCTGCCAACCCCAAATCTGCTCCAAACAAAATAGCCCCCTGAAGAGATGCGCCATGAAGACTAGAATCACGCAGGTTCGCCTCACTCAGGTTCGCCTGATTCAGCGTTGCTCCATTTAATTGGGCATGCATCAAGTGGCAGTCTCTGAAATTACTCCGATGAAGATAGGCTAAAGATAAATTAATTCCAGATAAATTAGAGTGGGAAAAATCAGCGTTAATTAAGTCCACACCCGTTAGATCTAAATTCCGTAAAGACTGAGACTGAAAATTTCTAATCCCTCGTTGATACAACTGCATTAACGTCTGTGTATCAGATATTACAGTTTTCTCTGGGATGGCCTTAGCAGGTTTCATAAATTCATGACCCGACGATAGAAAACAAATTTAAGGTATTTCAAGGCGTAATGCCTGAATGATGGCATCGGCGATTTGAATGCCTTGGTCAAGTCGCTTCAGCTCAGCTGCTTGAGTAAACAGTTTGCTTTCTAGGACGTCTATCACTGGAAAAGCCTGTATAAGTTCTGCCAGCCAAACATCTAAAGATTGCGTTTTCAGCTCATTCCAATCCAGTAGCTCAAAGGAGAACGGATGCCGAAGCACCGAAAATAGCAAAATCTTGACCTTTAAGGGCGGAACCTGCTGCATAACGCGATGGCGCAAATCAAAACGATCCCGTTGAGGCAGAGTCGTGGTAAGCAAAAGATCTTCTGTTGGATCTTCCCTCATCGTCCCCATCAAAGTCTGTCTTATTTGTAGTTCAACAGGTGGTTCGATAGATGGATTTACAGATGGGATAGAGGTTATGGATGGATAAAGTACCGTACAGGTTTGTAAAATAATCACGGCAACTTCCTTGTAACGCTCAGGCTTATTGAGCGAGGCTGCGGCTTGATAGAGTCGTCGCTCAAATATATCGTAGGAGGGAGTTCTCCTAACGAGTTCTGGCAACACTTTAGCAATCACAGATTGTCCTAGGGGAAGGGATGGGCTTTCCCAACGACCGGTATAGACCCATTGCAACAACTTACAAATGCGTTCGGCTTCGGCGTGTTCTGCTAAGGTCTGAACAACTGTAGACAAGGACATGGGGACAACTTCCGCAGTAAGTGAGGCAGCCTGGGGCAACATGGGTTGAGTATTACCTTAAAAACGACTGTTGAATGTTTCTGTCGGGGGCAAATCATCCACAAACTCGTCTAGGGTAAGGACATCTTGACCGGTACGCAGCAATTCACTCACTTGAAAGTTGTCAATGTTAACAAAGGTTGCGCTAGCACTGAGGGGCTTAGCCTTAATACTTTGGTAAGAAGGGGTTTGGATTCTAAACAGGTCTAAATCTTTGTCATCATTGGGGAGACGCAAAATTTGGTAATCAATCTGAACCAACCCACCGATAATAATCTGATCGCCAGCCAAAAGGTCATGCTGGGTACATTCCACGCCATTGATGCTGATTCCGTTGAGACTCGGGTTGCCAGCAGCGTTACCATCAATGATGCGATAGCGATAACCAGAATGGGCCGGGAGTGGCATTCGCAATAACAGGGCATGCTGGCGTGAAATGCCACCATTGGCAATCACAATAGAGTTATGTTTATCTCGCCCCAAAGAATAGGTTGCAGCTTTTAAGAGAATCTGGCGGGGTTCGGATTGATCATAGATTCTCAAAATGTGGCTGTCCAGGCTGTCTTGGTTCATAGCATTCTAAAAAATACGCTTAAGCAAAAACTTTGGGAAACAGGGTAGGTATCTCTAGTGCAACACTGAAAAATACATGAATAGATTGTAATTAATCGACCAGAAATAAAATTGCTTGATGTTCCTTCCTATATCTGATGAGATATCTGTCCAAAACAAGTTCAGACAATGTCCCTTGTACAAACCTTGAGAATCCTCCCCATCCTTCTACAAAATTTTCATGTCAGGGGTCTGCGGTACAATCCCGTTCTCTCATGATTAGTTTGCCCAAAATAAAGCACAGTTAAGCGCTCGCTTCAGGTTATTTCAAATGACCCATCAGATTGCTGTGGTCAAAAATGCATTGTTCATTTCAGACAGATGAGACCAGACGAACAGAAAGGACATAGCGAGACTGCCGCGCATCCAATCCATCGTCTGATCCCCAAGAAAAATTGAGGCCGAAGGATGAAAACGCGAGGGAAACGTCTACAACTTACAGACCGCTTGAAGTTTACCCAACAGGGGAATGTTCCATCCAAGACTTTATAAAGCATAATAATGGAAAACATCCATTCAGCAATGCTTGACGCTGAATGGTAATGGTGGCGAGGAAATTTTCTTAGTCTTCCGCGCCGCCAAAGGTATCTTTAAGCACCGTCCGCGCCGCGAGATGGTTGCGAGTCGAGGTTAAAATTTCCACCTCTCGCTCCAGTCGTTCTGAGGTGTCCTGCATTTCTAAGAGCGCCTGCTGTTCAAAGGCCACGCCGTGAAAGTTACTCGCAACCCAGTAGGAAAGCTCTGTTGGCAGGTCTGGAATGTCATTAGGCAAAGTGATGTCCTGCTCTGTCAACTTTGCTGAAAGCTTAACAACATCTCCTAACAGGCTCTGCACATCTCTTGCAAGGGAGCGTAAATCTTTAGGCTGGGGTGTGTCCTCAATCCATTCTACCAAGCCCACCCGATAGGGTTTTTCACGGGTGTAGTCTAATACTCGAAACCGCTGTTGTCCTAAGCAAATGACCATCATGCGGTCATCGGGCATCCGCTCAAATTTAACAATCTCGGCACAGCATCCTACAGTGACGGCTTGGCCTTGGCTTGGGTCCCACATGAGTACACCGAAGCGACGATCGCTATCCAAGATCGTGTTCATCATGATACGATAGCGAAATTCAAAAATGTGTAGGGGGAGAGGGCGGCCTGGAAACAGCACCACCTCTGGGAGTGGGAATAAGGGCAGTTCACGAACGGCGATAGAAGATGAAAAAGCCATGCTTGAAGCTCTTTGTTAGAATCCGTAGAAGTGTATTCTCCTTTACTGTAGCCCATCTGATCCCATCAAGGGGACGGGCAAACAAAAACACAGGATCTTCCTTTGGCTTAATCTAAAAATACTCACAAGAATGGCCCAGAATGTTTTCAATCCTGAGCCGTTCATTTAATCAAGCAATGCTAATCCTTTCTAAAGCTTGACTTCAATGTCAACGCCAGATGGCAAATCGAGCTTCATCAGCGCATCAATGGTCTTGGGTGATGGCTGATAAATATCGATAATGCGGCGGTGGGTACGGGTTTCAAAATGCTCTCGGGAATCCTTATCGACGTGGGGCGATCGCAGGACGCAATAAATGCGGCGGCGAGTCGGTAAAGGAATAGGGCCAACGGGTGTGGCTTCGGTGCGCTTGGCAGTTTCTACAATCTTTTCGCAGGATGCATCCAGCAGGCGATGATCAAATGCTTTAAGGCGAATCCGAATCTTTTGCTGTTGCAAGGTTGACGTTGACATATAACCAGGTTCTCGTTTTTGATTTTCAAGGTTCAGAGGAGACCGCTACGAAGCAAATTTGAAGTTGCTCCGTAGCGGTTTTAATATCGCTTAGTTTTACAGAAGGTTCTGGATCAACTATTTGATGATTTTAGACACAACGCCTGCACCAATGGTACGGCCACCTTCGCGGATTGCGAAGCGCATCCCTTGTTCAATGGCGATGGGGTTGATGAGCTGAACGGTCATTTTGATGCGATCGCCAGGCATAATCATTTCAGCTTCGCTACCGTCATCGGAGGTGAAGGTGCTAATGGTTCCGGTTACGTCAGTGGTTCGGACATAGAACTGAGGACGGTAGCCAGGGAAGAATGGGGTGTGACGACCACCTTCTTCTTTTTTGAGCACATACACTTCAGACTCAAACTCAGTGTGGGGCTTAATCGAACCAGGCTTGGCAATCACCATCCCGCGTTCGATATCTTCCTTCTGAATCCCCCGGAGTAGGATGCCAGCGTTGTCGCCCGCCATCCCTTCATCCAAGGACTTCTTGAACATTTCAATCCCGGTTACAACACTCTTGCGAGTGTCACGGATCCCGACGATTTCCACATCGTCTTGAACCTTGACTTTGCCACGCTCAATCCGGCCCGTCGCAACGGTACCCCGACCGGTGATGGAGAACACGTCTTCAATCGCCATCAAGAAAGGCTTATCGATTTCACGCTCAGGGGTGGGCACATAGGCATCCACTTCTTCCATGAGCTTGTAGATCTTATCCACCCACTCATTCTCACCCAGCTTAATTTTAGGACTGGCGGTCAGTGCTTCAACGGCTTTGAGGGCAGAACCTGCAACCACAGGGATATCATCGCCAGGAAAATCATAGCTGGTGAGCAACTCACGAATTTCTAACTCAACCAGCTCAAGTAGTTCATCATCGTCTACTTGATCCTGCTTGTTCATAAACACGACCAAGCTAGGAACACCCACCTGCTTTGCCAACAGGATGTGTTCACGGGTTTGGGGCATTGGGCCATCTGCCGCAGAAACCACCAAAATACCGCCGTCCATTTGTGCTGCACCAGTGATCATGTTTTTGACATAATCCGCGTGTCCAGGACAATCTACGTGAGCGTAGTGACGATTGGCTGTTTCGTACTCAACGTGGGCCGTATTGATCGTAATACCACGCGCTTTCTCTTCAGGAGCCGCGTCAATTTCGTCATACTTTCTGGCCAGAGCCTGACCAATCGCAGCAAGCGACATCGTGATAGCTGCGGTTAGGGTTGTTTTCCCGTGGTCAACGTGACCGATGGTTCCAATGTTGACGTGGGGTTTATTTCGATCAAATTTAGCGCGTGCCATGATGACTCAACTATTCCTCTTCGATGATTATGCGTTCCCTTTGTTCTTCGCGATGATGGCTTCTGCCACACTACGAGGAATTTCCTCGTAGCGGCTAAACTCCATCGAGAATATGCCACGACCCTGGGTCATAGACCGTATATCAGTAGCATATCCAAACATGGTGGCTAAGGGTACCTTTGAAGTAATCTTCGCCAGCCCTTGGTCAACGGTTTGGCCTTCAATATGGCCTCGCCGCGAGATGAGATCGCCCATGACGCCACCGAGAAAGTCTTCGGGCACCTCGACCCCAACCTTCATCATCGGCTCCAGTAGCACTGGAGATGCATTCATGACTGCTTCTTTGATAGCCATCGATCCTGCGATCTTAAAGGCCATCTCAGAAGAGTCTACATCGTGGTAAGAACCATCCACCATGGTTGCCTTGACATCAATCAAGGGGTAGCCCGCAAGAATACCAGACTCGCAGGCTTCTTTCATACCCTGAGCAGCAGGGTTAATAAATTCTTTTGGAACGGTACCCCCTACAATTTTAGACACAAACACGAAACCAGTACCAACTTCGCCTGGTTCAACTTCGATGACAACGTGACCATACTGTCCTTTGCCGCCACTTTGTCGAATAAATTTACCTTCGGCTCTGACTGCCTTACGAATCGTTTCTCGGTAGGCCACTTGGGGCGCACCCACGTTGGCTTCCACCTTAAATTCTCGCAGCATCCGGTCAATCAAAATCTCAAGGTGCAGCTCACCCATCCCCGCAATCACGGTCTGGTTGGTGTCAGAATCTATGCTGACCCGAAATGTTGGATCTTCTTCGGAAAGAGACTGAAGGGCTTTTGACAGCTTCTCCATGTCCTGCTTCGTTTTCGGCTCCACTGCCACCGAGATCACAGGTTCAGGAATAAACAGAGACTCCAAAATAATGGGAGGATTATCGTCACTGAGAGTATCTCCCGTGTAAGTATCTTTGAGTCCTAGGGCTGCACCTAAATCGCCTGCTCGCAGTTCATCGACTTCGATCCGATCATCGGCTTTAAGAACAATGAGACGAGAGATGCGCTCTTTTTTATTCTTAGAAGAGTTGAGCACGTAGCTGCCTTTCTTCAGAATCCCAGAATAGACGCGCACGAAAGTAAGGCGACCGTAGGGATCGGCCATAATTTTAAAGGCAAGGGCAGATAGCGGCTCGTCGTCATCCGCATGGCGCAATGCTTCCGACCCATCTTCAAGCATCCCCACAATAGCAGGCACTTCAAGGGGAGAGGGCAAGTAATCTAAGACGGCATCTAGCAAAAGCTGAACACCCTTATTTTTAAAGGCAGACCCACAGAGCATGGGCACAATAGAACCATCAATGGTTCCTTTACGCAGCGCCTGCCGGATTTCTGCTTCCGTCAAGGCTTCACCTTCAAGGTATTTTTCCGTGAGCGCGTCATCGGTTTCAGCAACGGATTCAACCAGCTTCAGCCGAAACTTATCTGCGTTTTCCTGAACTTCTTCAGGGATGTCCACTTCAGAAATATCGTTGCCGACTTCATCGTTATAGATGTACGCCCGCATTTTGACCAAGTCCACAATGCCGCGCAGGTCGCTTTCTTTACCGATGGGAATTTGGATGGGGACGGCGTTGGCTCGCATGCGATCGCGGATTTGCCCATACACCCGATAAAAATCTGCCCCAGTGCGATCCATCTTGTTCACAAAGACGATGCGGGGGACTTTATAGCGATCAGCTTGCCGCCAAACGGTTTCGGATTGGGGCTGAACCCCACCCACAGAGCAAAACACCGCAATCACCCCATCCAGAACCCGCATGGAGCGCTCCACCTCAATAGTGAAGTCAACGTGCCCAGGGGTGTCGATAATATTGATCTGATGCTCTTTCCAGTTGGTGGTAATCGCGGCAGCGGTAATGGTAATTCCCCGCTCCCGCTCTTGCTCCATCCAATCTGTGACAGTATTACCGTCGTGGACTTCACCAATTTTGTGAACCACGCCAGAATAGTAGAGGATACGCTCGGTGGTCGTTGTTTTCCCCGCATCGATATGAGCCGCAATACCAATGTTGCGAACTTTTTCTAACGGGATTGAACGAGCCACCTATACCTCCTAAAGACTTGGCGAATCAGACTTACACCAAGGGACTAGAACTCTCATTCTAGTCCATTCATTCATGTCGAATTGATTAATATCGATAGTGCGCAAAGGCTTTGTTCGCCTCTGCCATTCTGTGGGTTTCTTCCCGCTTGCGAATTGCACCGCCGGTATCATTGGCAGCATCCATCAATTCATTGGCAAGCTTGGCAACCATAGATCGGCCTGAGCGCGCCCGTGAGTACTGAATAATCCAGCGCAGCGCCAAAGCAACACCGCGATCTGTCCGCACTTCCATAGGCACCTGGTAGGTTGCGCCACCGACTCGGCGGGCCTTAACTTCTACCAAAGGTGTCGCTTTGCGAACCGCATTTTCAAACACTTCTAAGGGATCTTGCCCAGTGCGTTCCTCAATCACCTTTAGAGAATCGTAGAGAAGACCTGATGCAACAGACTTTTTGCCGCTATACATAATGCGGCGAATTGCCATATTGATCAGTCGGCTATTGTAGACCGGATCAGGTGGGACGGGACGCTTTGGGGCACGGTTACGACGAGACATGGACGACCTTCAGTTTATATCTACAGGTAATACTACAAAAATAGAGACTCAAAATGATCTAGAGCAAAAGTGCCTCAATTCTTTAATCTAGGGCCATCAGCAGCCGACGATGAGAGCCTAGAAAAAAAGTAAGAACATTTCACAACGCACTGCTCAAATCATTGAGATAGACAAGCCATCAAAAATGCTGCGCAATCTTCAGCATTTTACTTTGCTGCTTTGGGACGCTTTGCGCCATACTTCGAGCGGCCTTGCTTACGATCCTTGACACCAGAGGTATCCAAAGTTCCGCGAATAATGTGGTAACGAACACCGGGCAAGTCCTTCACACGTCCGCCCCGAATCATGACGACGGAGTGCTCCTGAAGGTTATGTCCAATACCAGGAATGTAGGCCGTTACTTCAAAGCCAGATGTCAACCGAACCCTGGCAACTTTGCGCAACGCGGAGTTAGGCTTTTTGGGCGTTGTCGTATAGACACGAGTACAGACACCACGGCGCTGGGGGCAGCTCTTCAGAGCCGGTGACTTGGTTTTCTTGATCGCTTTTTCGCGTTCGCTACGGATAAGTTGCTGAATAGTGGGCATGGGTGAAGACTAGCTTATCTTACAGATTACTGATTTTTCTTTCCAAATGATAACTATATCGAGTTATGCATCACTCTGTCAAATCAACTCAATGATGCTGACGGAGCGCTGGACTGATTTTGGGGTCGAGATTGAACCCAAATTGGCAAGGAAACGTTAAATTAACCGGTTAATCCAGGTAAATTGAGACCAGCGGTAAGATCTTCCATTCTTTCGCGCATGGTTTCCGTGGACTTGATGTAGGCGTCCGTCATAGCAGCAGAGACGAGATCAGAAAGAACCTCACGACCTTCGCCGTAGGCTTGCTCTGAAATCTCGACGCGCAGAGGCTCTTGATTGCCACTCATGACAACTTTGACCAATCCGCCACCGGATTCACCTTCAATTTCCATTTGCTCAAGGTCTTCTTGGAGCTGTTTAGCGCCTTCTTGAACCTTTTGAGCCTTTTTAATGGCATCAGCAAGTTCTTTCATCTTGCCGAGGCCAAATCCAAATCCCTGTCCTTGTGACATAGTTCGTTGTCTAAATGGGGCTAGATATCAATCTTAATCGTTATTGAGTGCAGCAGGTTTTCTGCACGGGCCTAACCCTAATATGATACTTGGACTTGGGCAAAGCGCTTAATCAAAGTTTCCTAAAATCTTGACTTCAGGATGTAGCTTCAAAGCCCATCGATCTTCAATCTCTTTTTGGACATGGAAAATGAGGGCATGGATATCGGCAGCTTTGGCCCCACCCAGATTAACAATAAAGTTTGCGTGCTTTGGTGCAACTTGGGCACCGCCGATAGTAAATCCTTTCAGTCCAGAATTTTCAATCAGCCAACCCGCTTTTTGGGGTAGCGGATTGCGGAAGACGCTGCCACAACTGGGCAAATCGTAGGGCTGGGTAGAGAGACGATGATTCAGATGCGATTCTGTGGTGGCCTGCACCACTTCGATGGGTTGACCTGCTTTGAGGGCAAAGCGTGCGCTCAACACGATGCTCTGCTGGCCCTGTAGTTTTGAAGAACGATAGCCGTATTCCAGATCGGCATTGGTGAGAGTATGAAGCGTTCCATCAGGATCGAGAATGAGGGCATCTACCACGGAGTCTGATATCGATTCTCCGTGGGCACCCGCATTCATCACCACTGCGCCCCCAATGGTGCCAGGAACACCTACAGCCCACTCGAACCCAGCCCATCCCTGCTTGGCTAACTGTCCACAAAGGCGAGGGAGGGGTTTGCCTGCTGCAACGGTCACGATTCCGGTTTCTTCGCAAAAGGTTTGATCCCGAAGGTGGCGGGTTGAAATCACAAGGCCCGGTAGTCCGTGATCGCTAATCAGTAGATTGGAACCTGCCCCTAAAACAGTAATGGGGAGTCCCTCACTTGAGGCCCACTGAACGCTCGCCTGAAGTTGCGCTGTGGTGTGTGGCGCGATAAACCACTGGGCGGGGCCACCCACACGGTAGGTGGTTAACTCTGCCAGTCTAAAATTTGCCTCTAGGTAACAGTCGCCCTCAGGTAAGTAAAGGCGATCTGATTGGGTGACGGTCATCGCAGGGCTACCTCTGCGCGGTCGGGGGTGGTCTCTGACTGAAGGTGGCTCAGCACGTCTGGAATAATCCGGTTGAGATCGCCTGCCCCGAGAAACACCACAAGGTCTCCTGGATTAAGGGTTGAGGTGAGGTGGGCGGTCACATCGGCGAGGGTGGCTTGGTAGGAGACGGTGGCGTGATGTTCGGCGATCGCCGCTGCCACATCCCCTCCCTTCATATCAGCGGGCTTCGCTTCCCCAGCACTATAAACATCGGTCACAATCACGCAATCTGCATCGCTAAACGCCTGACTAAACTCCGTCAAAAAGGTGAGAGTCCGACTATAACGATGGGGCTGAAACACCGCGACAACCCTCTGATAGTCAGATTGCACTGCATCTTGGGACGAAGTTCGTAGCTTAGCCGAGGAGAGGGTTGCGCGAATTTCGCTGGGGTGATGGGCGTAGTCATCAATTAAGCAAATGCCGTTGGCCTCACCGCGCAATTCAAACCTGCGTCTTGCCCCTTCAAAGGTGAGTAGGGCTGCGGTGATGACCTCGAACGGTAAACCCAGGAGACGTCCGACGGCGATCGCCGCCAAGGCATTACTCAAGTTATGGCACCCCAGCAACCCAAACCGGAGTTGCCCTAGCCGTTGCCCTTTCTCATAAATATCGGCGATCGTTTGCGTTGCGCCATACACAATGGCATCCGCTGTATAGTCCGCATTGAGGGATGGATTAAGACTATAGGTGGTGAAAGCCTCTTTAGAGGGATTAGACGCGATTAGATCGTGGGTTGTCTCGCAATCAATACACAGCACAAGATGCTGAGAATTTTCTAGAAAGGCTTGAAAAATTTGAACCACTTCATCTAGGGTGGCGTAGTGATCGGGATGGTCTAACTCAATATTGGTAATCACCCCAATATGAGAATGAAACTTGACCAGGGATCCATCCGACTCGTCTGCCTCTGCCACCAGATAGGGACTCTGCCCCACTCTGGCATTGCCTTGCCAAGCGGCAACTTCTCCACCCACCACAATGGTGGGGTCTAGTCCAGCCTCAAGCAACACATAGCCAATCAGGCTACTGGTGGTGGTTTTGCCGTGAGTCCCGCCAACTGAGACACTTTTCTTGGACTCATTAATGAGGGCAGCCAGAACATCCGAGCGATGGAAAATGGGGCAACCCAAGTTCACCGCCGCTTGATATTCAGGATTACTGGGTTGAATGGCGGTTGAGCAAATGACCTGGGGCAAAAGACTTCCACTGGTTTCGGTTTTTTGGAAATAATCCAAGTTTTCAGCAGATTGTTTCCAAAAAACCTGCGCACCCAGGGCCTGAAGCTTTTTCGTAATGTTGGTCTCTCGGGCATCCGAACCCGACACGGGCAGGTGACGCTTGGTTAATATATGAGCGATCGCCGACATACCGATCCCACCGATCCCGATGAAGTGAAAGGGTCGTCCCTCTAAGTTAACGGCATTCAGCATTCTGTTGTCGCTCCTTCAAACACCACACAAATACAACATAACTTAACTTGATCTTGGCCCCCGCCCTAGACTGTTCAAAAACGACCCGTCAGGCCGCAAACAAGCTGCCCTTCAGTCAAAAAAACCGAATTTCATCCGAATTGAGCGTTTTGTAAAGTACTTAGGCCACTGACGTCCATTAACGCAATGAATCATCTGAAATTTCACCTCACAGTTTGGGGTTTTTCGGCTATTCTGTCAACTGATTTGAGGCGGGTTAGCGCTCAGTCCGTTTTGAAGCAGCCACGCCCTCACAACAAAACGGTCAAGGAGATCAATCCAAAATCTGAAGGAATTTTCATTTCCCTCTAGCCACATCGGCTAGAGATATATAGAATGATGGTCTCAAGAGCTGCCTAGAATCATATAAAGTGATTCATAAAACCACAGGCAGCTCAGTTTAGCTTAGATTCAGCGTTCGCTCATCGGTTGCAAGGCACAACCGTTTTGCAAGATCTGATTCTTCAATTCTGGGTCACGATATGACCCGTCTGTGCCAAAGAGTAAGGAGATAGCAGTGTCAGAATACGCTCGAAAACCCCTTAGCATTGGACAGCGGCGGCAGTTGTTAAAGCAGCGGCGGCAAGCTGCCCGGAAGCGACTGCATCAGCATCCCCAAGCGTCCAATCATCAAGGCCAACGCTCCAAAAGTCTGGTGGCACAGCAAAACATGCCTATTAAGGTATCTGCGACCGCCGAAGGCATGCCAAACTTACGAACCCAACGCCAGCGGGCGATTATTCACCATTCCACCGCTAATTCAGTCTTAAATTCAAGCGTCCATTCAGCGTTAAACACAAACTTGTTAAACGCAAATTTGTTAAGCGCAAATTTCATTCATAGCGATCAGCTTCAGCCACTCAGTCCGGCAAAAATCGAAACAAGCCGTAGACCCAACGCCAGAGCAACTAGAACCAATCGCCGTCTTCAGCGCAAGTCCAGTTGGCTCAAAAGCTTTCTAAGACTCGCCTTTTTAGGGTTAGGAATCTCTGCAATGACGGGCACAGCCATTGCGATTTTGCACCCAACTCCCCCATCAGGAACGTTGGCCACTAGTAAATTTAAAGGGCAAAATCCATCCAATGGGCTGGATAAAATCCTAGGCGCTGGAGGGGGGTTCAATCCTACGTCTTTCAATGCTTCGGTTACAACCTTGCCCGTCCTCAATCCTGAGAAAGAGTTGAAGGATGTCAAGGCGAAAATCCAAGCCTTAGCCGCTGGTCAAAAAGATTTGATTGCGGGGATGTTTTTCTATAACCCTGAGACGGGAGCCTATATCGACATAGCTGGGGACAAGGCTTTTTCTGCCGCAAGCACGATCAAACTGCCTGTGCTCGTTGCATTTTTTCAAGCGGTTGATGCTGGGCAAGTGCGCCTAGATGAAACCCTTGTCATGCGCAAAGATTTGGTTGCATCCGAATCAGGGGTTATGCAGTACCAGCCCGTCGGCACGAAATTTACTGCCCTGGAAACCGTTGACTACATGATCACCATTAGTGACAATACGGCAACCAATATGCTGATTGATCGCCTGGGAGGCATTGCAGCCCTGAATCAGCGCTTCAAAAGCTGGGGACTCAACCAAATCAACCTACGGAACCCTCTGCCGGACTTGCCAGGGACTAATACGGTAACACCGAAAGATCTTTCTACCCTAATGCTCAAGATTGGTCAGGGCGATCTGCTGACCCCTCGCAGCCGCGATCTGGCTTTAGATATTCTGCGTCGAACTGTAACCAAAACGCTGTTGCCACCAGGACTTGGAGAAGGTTCCACCATTGCCCATAAAACAGGGGATATTGCACCCGTCGTGGGCGATTCTGGGTTGATAGGGATGCCAAATGGCCAGCGTTATGTGGCAACCATCTTTGTTAAACGCCCTCACAATGATCCCAGAGCACAGGAGTTGATTCGTCAAATTTCTAAACTGAGCTATCAAGCCTTAAGCAGTGCAAGCCCCGCAACCCCTCCAGCAACCACTACGGCCCAAGTATTACCCTAGTCTGCCTGAAGACCAGCCTTTTCTACCTAACTTTTGTGCAAACTCTTAAAGGCTACTATAGATTAGGAGTATCACACTCAATAGGCTCCAGTGTGGTTTTAGCAGCGATTCTATCGATGGATGATAGGTTTGTGTCGCCCTATCCCCTCTGGAGAACAGGACTTTAAGTAACCGTAATGCGCTTTATTGATCAGGCCGAAGTTTATGTCAAAGGTGGGAAAGGTGGAGACGGAATGGTCGCCTTCCGCCGTGAAAAGTATGTCCCAACGGGTGGGCCTGCGGGCGGAAATGGCGGAAAAGGAGGCGCGGTCATCCTAAGGGCGGTGTCTAACCTACAGACACTTTTAGACTTTAAGTACGTCCATATTTTTGCAGCCCAAGACGGAATAAAGGGTGGGCCAAAAAATTTAACGGGAGCCTCTGGCAATGATTTGGTTGTGGATGTGCCCTGTGGCACTGTGGTCTATGACGTGGATAGGGATGAATGTATTGGAGACTTAACGGAGCCTGGGCAAACCCTGGTGATTGCCCAAGGCGGAAAGGGCGGACTCGGCAACAAGCATTTTCTGTCTAATCGGAACCGCGCCCCAGAGCATGCCCTGCCAGGATTGCCAGGAGAAGAGCACAGCCTGAGGCTAGAACTCAAACTGCTGGCGGAGGTGGGCATTATTGGATTGCCCAATGCAGGTAAATCTACGCTCATTTCGGTACTGTCTGCGGCCCGACCGAAGATTGCAGATTATCCCTTTACAACCTTGATCCCTAATTTAGGGGTTGTGCCTCACCCTGGCGGTGATGGTGTGGTGTTTGCAGATATTCCTGGATTAATTGAGGGGGCCCATGCGGGTACGGGTCTTGGCCATGAGTTTTTGCGGCACATTGAGCGCACCCATGTTTTGGTGCATCTCATTGATGCGACGGCCCCAGAACCGTTACAAAACTATCAGGTGATCCAGCAAGAATTGTTGGCCTACGGGCATGGATTGGCAGAGCGCGTACAAATTGTGGCGCTAAATAAGGCGGATGCGATCGCCCCAAACGACCTTGAGCAAATCCATTCGGATCTTCAGCCCCACTGCGATTCCACTGTTTTCATGATTTCTGCCGTTGCCCAGCAAGGCTTAGATGCCCTTCTACAAAAGGTATGGATTGCGTTAGACTCAGCAAAAAAGCAGTTAGCCGAACTCCAATCGCAACCAGAAGCGGCGGCAATTTCTCCACCGATACTGTTACCTCCCCATACAGTAATTTAAGTAATAACGCGTAAGACAATGACGGCTTTTTAATGTAAGCGGGTATTCTAAGCACAATGAAGTACTGCAACATGCGGAATCTCTAAGAATGCAAGACACCCACGCCACCGAACCCAACACCCTGCTGTTGATCGATGACGATCCAAACCTTGTCCTGCTCGTTCAGGACTATCTAGAGCTGCGGGGATATACTGTGATTACGGCCAAAAATGGCCGTGATGCCTTAAAAATTCTCGAAAAAGACATTCCTAATCTAATCATCTGCGATGTGATGATGCCAGAGATGGATGGCTATGCCTTTGTCAAAAAGGTACGAGATAATCCTCAAACCAATTGGCTGCCAATTTTATTTTTATCCGCGAAGGGGCAAATCCAGGATCGGGTTGCGGGTCTAAGCAAGGGTGCTGATGTATATATGGTGAAGCCCTTTGAACCCGATGAACTGGTGGCTCAAATCGAGGCATCGCTGAATCAGTCGGTGCGGATGCGCCAGTCCCAAGGGCCAGATCTGGGCACGACGGTATCGGTTCATGTTCCCTTTGATGTTGAACTCACGCCCACAGAGCAACGCGTTATTATTATGGTTGCCAAGGGGATGGCAAATCGAGAAATTGCGGAAAGCCTCAGCGTGAGCCAGCGAACCATTGAAAGTCATGTCAGCAACATGTTAGGCAAGACAGGGCTACACAACCGCACGGAGCTGGCTCGGTGGGCGATCGAGCAGAGGATGATCTAGAGATTCAAATGATCTAGAAATCCAGTCCGCTATTCAGGGGGCTGCTCCCGTTTCCAAAGCCACATTAAGCCGCCACCCACGCTAATTTGTAAGAAGAGGTTTGGGATGGTTTGGGGCAGATTTTCTCCGGCGATCGCCTTCATCAAAAACACAAACGCCCCCAGAAAGGCGGAACCCGCTAGGGCTACGTAAAAGAACCGCCTGAATCCTTTTCCAGGGGCGATCGCCTCTGCGCGCAGACGAGCTAATTGTTCTTTGTCGAGGGGTGGCTTTGGCATACAAACTCGTTAGGATTCCAACGTTGCAGGAATAGGTTCAGGCTTCACCTCTACCACAGAGGCGATCGGTTCAGACTGAATTTGGTTTAGGATTTCCACCAGTTCTCGCTCGAAAGTAATTTGGGCGCGGTTGGTTCGCCCGCCCACGTATAGCGTTCCCCCTTCAAGAAGCCCCCACACCTGAGAATGAGACACATAGCTCATCATCACGCTCAACATCAATAAGCCAAAGCCCGTATAGAGAAAGGGAATACCAGGGTCTGCCTTAATCTGCAAACCCGTGCTGCCAATAATATCGACCAGGGATAGCTCAACCCCTTCCACGGTCAGCTTCATCCCCTGGCGCAAGGAACCCACCAGTTTACCAGCGGTGTCATAAACCACTACGGTGCCCTGGAGGTCGCGGGCAATTAACGCCACCCCAGCACTCATGTCCGTCTTGATGGGTACCCAGGTTCCCCAAATCCGGCCCTCTGCCACAGGCAACCGCGCCATTGGGAGCTGAAAAATGGGGCTTTTGTTAACGCGCACCTTCACAGAGGAGATGGCCCAGTCGGTCTGATACACCGTGACACCGTTGTGTTTGAGGGGCTGGTTAACATGGATGGTTTTGCGATCGACTTCCTCACCCTTTGCGTCCAGCACCGATATATCGGAGTAGAACTGATCGATATCGCCAGATTCTTTGTAGTCAATCCAAAACCGATTCACCTTCATTGACCAGTCTTTGGGGATTTGAGCTTGAGCTAAAGAACCCGCCTCAACAATATTTTTGACGCTAAAGGTTGCGCCGCTCGGCACCATTTCCTGGGCCATAAAGCCCGTAAACGAACTCCAAATTGAACCCAGCAAGATCAAAATCATGCTGGCATGCACCACGATGGGGCTGACTCGACCCGCTAAGCCTTTACGGGCATAGAGGGTATTGTTCTCTTGGAAAATTTTGTAGCGTTTTTTTCCCAGCCCCTGAACAAGTCCTGTCAAAGAGTTTACGGGAAGGCTCGCACTCAGAGCTAATTTCTCAAACTGACGGGGGCGCTCATAATACTTCCAGGTTCGGGCGGCTTTGAGGGCTGGGATCTGTCTGCTATAGGTGCAGGTGGCTAAGCTGATCCCAAATAAAACCAGCAGCGATACAAACCACCACGTGGAGTATACATGGTTTAACCCGATGTTCAGCAACACCTTCCAGCTCAAAAAGCCAAATAATGCCGGTGCTTCGGGGTAGTTGGCTTGGTAAAAGGTGATGGGCTGGCCTTGCTCAATTAGGGTGCCAGAAATGCTGAAGAGGGCGATCGCCAGCAGCAGCACAATCGCCAGACCAAAATCTGCCAGAAACGGCATGAGGTCTTTGCGGAAAAAATTCACCAACGAAAATGCGCGGGCTGTCATGGAACTGAACCTCTAGACCACTGTGGGCCAAAATCTTGTCATTAAAGAAAACACACCAAAGCCCAGCAGCAAAACACCACTTACTGGATTGATCCAGCCCGACCAGCGGCGAATCAACAAAAACTGCTTCAGGGTTGCAGTAAACGTCCCCACCACAATGATCGGCAAAACGTAGCCACTGGTATAGGCCAGCAGGAGGCCAGCCCCCAATGCCGGATTTTGCGTACTGGAAATCCAGGCCAAGAGTGTTGCCAACACTGGCGTACTGCATGGCGAAGCCACCAGTCCAAAGGTTAACCCTAACAAAAAAGCGCGAATGCCCTTGGGTAGATTGTCTAAATGCCAGTTTTGCCCAATAGATAACGACGGCAATCGTAGCGGCAACGCCTCCAGCAGATAAAGCCCCATCAAGATGGCAATGGCGCTTACGACAAATCCTAAACCCGTCCCGACTTGTCCGTAGACTTGCCCCAGCAATGCCGCTCCAATACCTAGGCCAGCGAGAGTGGTAGAAAGCCCGAGGGCAAACCAGGCAGACTGTGCCATTCCCTGCCAGCGATTCTGGGTTTCATAGCCACCGATGTACCCCACCGTAATGGGGAGCATGGAGAGGGTGCAGGGCGTAAAGCTGGTCAGCAAGCCCACCCCAAACAGTAAAACAAGACTAAAAAGGCTTAAATGGCTAAGCTGCTGCTCTACTAGGGCATTTGCCCATTGGTCTAGGGAATACAGACTCAACTGCATCTGCTCAAAAAATGTCATCGCAGCGGATAGTGCCCAAGAAATGATCTCTCTCAATTCTACAGAGTCTCATGGGTTCAATGCTAACGGGCACGACGAACCATAGGCACCACATTGGATTCCTCACTTTCACGAGCCACCCGAATCAGCAGCCCTGCAATCACCAGACTGGCAATCATCGAATTACTGCCATAGCTAAACAGCGGCAATGGCAACCCCGTAGTAGGTAAAACCCCAGTCGCCACCCCAATATGGAGAAAAGACTGACCTACCATAAAGACCATTGCTCCAACGGCAATCAGTCGATAGACCGGATGGGGTGTTTTGATTGCAACCTTTAAGGCCAAAAAACTGTAGAGCATCAGCATCAAAATCAAAAAGACGCTGCCGACAAAACCAAACTCATCGCTAAAAATCGAAAAGATGAAGTCAGTATGCTGCTCTGGTAGGTATGACAGCTTTTGTTGAGATTGCCCATACCCAGTCCCCCAGAATCCCCCAGAACCCACCGCTAAAAGACTTTGAATAAGCTGATAACCATCCTGCATCGGATCGGCCCAAGGGTTTAGAAAGACCAATCGCCGCCTTTGATAGGCAGAAAGACTAAGGCTAACGCCTGCAACGAGAACCCCTGCAAAAGCGGTTCCCCCCAGTTGAAAATAGGGTAGCCCTGCGGCTAAAGCTACCAACCATAGCGTGATGCCGCATAGCGCAGCCGTACTTAAGTTAGGTTGGATCAATATCCCCAACAGGGTTATGGCAAACAGCCCCAACCACAGGAGTTTTTCTTGGAGGGTCAGCCGAGTCCACCGCGCAAAAATCTGGGCGCTTTGCAAAACTAACAGGGGCTTCATAATTTCTGTCGGCTGGAGCGGAAATGGTCCAATCTGAATCCAACGCGTTGCGCCATTTGCTGTTGTGCCAATAAAGCGCGTCAGAAAGATTAGGCCGAGCACTATAAAAAATAGGATGGGTGCCACAGTCAAAAAGCGCTTGAGCGGCATCCGTACTGCTACGGTAAACCCAATTAGACCGAGGAAAACCCCAAAAAGCTGTCGTTTGAAGTAAAACAGCCCATCGCCATTCTCGATCAGTCCCACATGGTAGGAAACTGAGTAAAGTACCGTTAAGCCAATAAACAGCCAAATAAAGGTCAGCCAGTTCAAAAATCGAGCTTCTGTAGCCCACTGCTCGACGGATGGATCTAAAAAGGGAAGAAAACGGCGGAGGTTCACAAGCAATTTACCGGAGCCAAATCGATGCCAGTATAACGGATTTACTTCCAAAAGACGTCTAGCTGACATCTCTTAATGGAGACAGACGCTTTAAACGCCCAAAGCTTGTAGGCGCAATTAGCTAAACGCGCTCAATAGTTAAGGGAGGTCAGCAAAGCCAACCTCCCTCATCCAGCAAACATGTGATGTATTGACCCATCAAAAACGTTAGCTCAAACCTGTATTTGCACCTGGCTTTCCAGTGGCTAGCTCAACCTTTACAATCTTGCCGCCCATCTTCATGATGCGCTGTTGCTCAGTAAACCAATTGTCGTAAGGAACCAATTTTGTAAAATAGGTATTTTGTAGCTCACGCTGGGTGCGAATCCGGGTTTGGCTAGGCACACAAGCTGTCACCTTAAACATCCGCATAATCTGACCTTCTCCTAACTGTCTATTGGCAGGATAAATTTTTTCTGGTTTAAATGTAGCGAAGGTCTGGGAACTCAAGATAAAAACCAGACTGTCAAAACCAACCTCAATATTGCTACCCGAGATTAGTCTTTAACAAGCTAGCCTTCACCCTCAAATTCCCAGACCTCTACTAGAATCAAAACGAGATCCGAAGACCTCGGGTGCTTAGCTCAAGCCAGAGCAAATATAGCTGAAGTAAGTGCCCATTTCTTTGCCAGCATCAGGGCCAACAAGTCCAGCAGTGACTTCACCCATTGCTTGGATAGCCTGTACCGTTGCGGTAACAGGGACGCCCAAGGAATTGTAGGTTTCTTTCAAGCCGTTGAGGACGCGCTCATCCAAGATGGATGCATCGCCAGCGAGCATTGCATAGGTTGCATAACGGAGGTAGTAGTCCAAGTCACGAATGCAGGCTGCATAGCGACGAGTGGTGTACATGTTTCCGCCGGGACGGGTGATGTCTGAGTACAGCAAAGACTTTGCAACAGCTTCTTTAACGATTGTTGCGGCGTTTGCACTGATTACAGAAGCGGCACGAACGCGAAGTTCGCCGGTTTGGAAGTAGCCTTTGAGCTTGTCAAGCGCGGATGAGTCCAGGTACTGACCCTGAACGTCAGAGGCGTTAATGACTGCGGTAATTGCGTCTTGCATAATTTCGTTTCCTAATCTACCTTGAAATCTTTAATTCAATCGTTATTAGAGCAGCGATCGCAGCAGTAGAAAACTACTATTGCATTGCGCCGATGACGAAATCGAAGTAAGCACCTGCTTCAGCAGCATCTTCACCAGATAGCAAGGAAGCAGAAACGCTCTTCATGCCGCGTACGCCTTCAGCGACAGCAGGAATGGGAGTACCCAAGGAATTGTACATTTCCTTAACGCCAACAATCCCGATTTCTTCGATAGGGGTAACGTCGCCAGAGACAACGCCATAGGTGACAAGACGAAGATAGTAGTCAAGGTCACGGAGGCAAGTAGCGGTCATTTCTTCGCCGTAGGCATTGCCACCGGGAGAAACAACGTCAGGACGTTTTTGGAACAGTTGATCGCCAGCACCCTTAACGATGCGCTCACGGTTTTCGGTGAGAACTTGAGCGATGCGAAGGCGACGTTCGCCAGAGGTGACAAACCCTTTGATGCGATCCAATTCGCCGGGGCTTAGGTAGCGGGCTTCAGCATCCGCATTCACGATTGACTTCGTGACTACACTCATTGATGGATTCCTCTAGTTAAGAAAGATCAACAAAACTATCTTAGGGGGACTTTACGGTATCGCTACACGCAGCAAGCCTCTCTTTGTATGGGAACTTTCGGCTTGCTTGCGTCTGGACAAATGCCCATTCACTCCTATCGCTGACCGAAAGCGATGCTGCCTGATGAGTTCAATGAAATAACTCATAGTCAACTCCCTAACGCATTCATTTTCCGGCATTACGGTAACGATCCCCCTAAACCTGTAATACTTTTTAAAACTTTGTTCTCAGACTTAACGCAAACTGAGCAAAACAAAGCTCTAGCAAGCCTTTGAAAATAACAGGGACAGCCCTTAACTTAGCAACATTTCTTAAAAAAGCCCCCTATAGTCCTTGATATCAGGAACGATAGGGGGCTTTTTTAGCGAAAGTTACAGCAAAATGTAAGCTTTTGTAACAAAAACGTTACACCTGAGAGAAGCTCGGCACCACAATGGAGTCGTCTTGCTTCGTGAGCTGGTTGTACAGCCGTTCCGTGTTGGGAAAGTTGGCTGCGGGCAGCGTGGGGAAGCGACGATAGGG
>JANLSD010000403.1:0-4915 GCA_031362245.1 Acaryochloridaceae cyanobacterium OTE_25_metabat_464
GGGTGCCCGTAGGGCGGGGTAGGTTAGTCAGTAGCGCGACTGACTAACCTACCCCTTGCCCCTCCCAGGAGGGGATCAGTGCATCGGCCAATTGATGAAACCTTTATTGAGTGAAGATTTCATCAATTGTGTGTGCTAAGCAGCCTGCACCTGAGCCAATAAAGCCTGAAGCTCAGGTGTCGGCATCCTCGCCCCTGGCGTTGTCACGAGCTTTGCTGAAGCCAAAGAACCCAAGCGACCTGCTGTAGACCAATCCATCCCATTGGTGATGCCGTAGAGCACTCCAGCCGCATACATATCCCCAGCGCCTACCGTATCAATGGCCTTCACAGGAAACGGCTCAATTTCAATTAGCGTTTCGCCATCAAAAATTAGAGAACCCTTAGGCCCACAGGTCACAGCAAACCCCTTGGCTAAGGTCTTCAGATGTTGGATAGCTTCGCTGAGGTCTTGGGTCTCTGCCATTTGACAGGCTTCGCTCTCATTGGCAAACAAAAGATCCACTCCAGGGCCAATCATATCCAATAATCCCTGCTTGAAGAACTTCGCCATGTTGAGGTCAGAAAGCGTTAGCGCCACCTTTTGGCCCGCCGCTGTTGCAATTTCTCTCGCTTTAACGGCAGCTTGCTTACTCTGCTCACCCGTCACGAGGTAGCCCTCGATGTAGGTGTAGGTGGAGTTGGCGATCGCATCCGGCACCAACTCCACTTCAGAAAAGCTAGAAGAAATGCCCAGGAAGGTATTCATAGTGCGATCGGCATCGGGGGTGACAAAGACTAGACATTTGCCCGTGATACCTGGCTCAGGAGTATGGGTTGTGAGATTTGTTTTAACCCCACACTCTAATAAGTCGCTCAGATAATGCTGCCCTGGTTCATCATTGGCAACCTTACAGGAGTAAAAGGCATTCCCGCCCAACTGACTGACCGCAATGATAGTGTTGGCCGCAGAACCGCCACCACTACGCTTGGTCGAATATCCGTGGAGGTGCGCCAAAATCTTGTTTTGAGCCTCTTCATCCAGTAGGGTCATGACCCCTTTATCGATGCCTAACTCCTGCAACACCTCTGGCGTTACCTCACATTCTATGTCCAGCAGCGCATTCCCAAGACCGTAGACATCGTAGTTTGCCATAGAAACGCCTCATCAAAAGATTCATGATAGCGGTAGACTTCCCTGACCGTAAACGATGAACCTAAAGATTGTGGATTCAACCAGTAGATGTGTAGGGGCAGATTTAGCCGATACTGCTCTGAGTCACCCCAAAATATTTCGCAAAAACCTTCCCTTATAAGGATTTTGGGCTAGATGTACTCTTCTTCGAGCAACGCCACGGCGATCGCACAGTAGCCAAATGCCGCCAGCAGCGGAATTGGCGAAAGGGTAAAGACGGTTAAAAACACCGCAGACAACGCCGCCCCAATTGAAGAGAGATTGAGCAGCCCCACCTGGGGCGTCATTTCCTGCTCAGCATAAAACCCTTCAAGAGCCTGGGTGGGGACAGGAACAGGGAGCACCGCGCCGGGCGGAAACGCCCAGAATTGGCGTTGTTCTACAAACAAATCCGTCCAGCCATGCTCTTGGCACCACTGCTGAATGTATCGGTGAAGGACTTTAGGCATTATCAATAACGTATCGTCATGGCTAACAAGGATTTTTCGTTAGACCACTGCCCTAAGCCATTACATCAAGACCTGTCCAGACATGCCTCTCAAAACCGTAAAAACCTAAAGCTGAATCTACGATCAACCCTTGTCATGAGCCTAACAGAGGCTTATAATCTCGCCTCTGTCTAACAATAAATCTTAATTTCTAGACATGTTTGGCAACCAACCGTTGGCCTCGCCAATGCCTTTAGCGTGGACCTAACCAGCCAGCACTCAGAACCACCGTCAACGCCATGAACATCACCGTCAGCGTCCAAGTTACGCGATTCAGCGTTGTTTCTGCACTTTTAGTACTGGTAAAAAGCTGTGCTTGCCCACCAATCGCGCCTAGACCATCTCCCTTAGGGCTGTGAAGCAGCACCAAAATAATCAGCCCGAATGCAGAAAAGGCCCAAATGCCTTGAAGAACTTGAACAACCATGAGAATGCCTAATTAAACCTTGTCTTTAAAGATTAACAGATGAACCGATAGTTCGAGATTAGGGCCGTACCTTAAAGTCGAATGCGGACAGGTCCTTTGTTGGGGCGAATTTCGACCTCAGAAGATTGAAGCAAAGAATGTCCTGTCATTTCAGTAGGCTGCGGCAACTGCAAAATCTCAAGAATGGTGGGGGCAATATCTGCCAACGAACCGTCCGTCCGTAGCAAAACGTCGGTGCCGTAGCCTGGGATCTTACGCTGCTCCCCCTCTACCAAGATCAAAGGTACAGGGAAGGTCGTATGAGCCGTCCAAGGATTGCCAGACTCATCCCACATATACTCTGCATTGCCGTGGTCGGCGGTAATGAGCGTGGTGCCACCAACCTTGACCACCTGCTCCAACAGTTGCCCAACGCATCGATCCACTACTTCAATAGCCTGAACCGTTGCGTCCATATTGCCCGTATGACCCACCATGTCTGGGTTGGCGTAGTTGATCACCACTAACCCATACTCCTGCTGTTTGATTGCCTCAATGGCAGCAGCCGTCACAGCCTTTGCAGACATCGCCGGAGATCTATCGTAGGTCGGCACCATCGGGCTGGGCACTAAAAACCGCACTTCTCCCTCCAGGGGATCTTCAATGCCACCATTAAAAAAGTAGGTGACATGGGCATATTTTTCGGTTTCGGCGACGCGGAACTGCTTTAGGCCATTGTTGGCAATCACCTCACCCAGAATGTTCTCTAAGCTCTGGGGTTCAAAGGCAACCCGAATGGGCAGTTGAGCGTCGTACTGGGTAAAGGTCACAAAGGAGAGGGGCGCAATTAAAGGGCGCTCAAACCCTTTGAAGTTAGGGTCTACAAAGGCTTGAGTGAGCTGACGGGAACGGTCTGGTCGAAAGTTAAAGAAAATAACGCCATCTTCTGGCTCCACTGCGCCCGGAGCAATTCGCACCGGAAGGATAAACTCATCGGTGATTTTTTGATCGTAGGCGGCTTCAATCACCTCTTGAGGAGAAGGGCCAATGGACTCAATATCTTGGGTCATGACCTCGTAGGCTTTCTGGACGCGATCCCATCGGTGATCTCGGTCTAGGGCATAGTAGCGACCGCTTAGGGTCACAATGCGACCGACTCCCACATGGGAAATCTCAGCCTGGATGCGCTGGATTTCTTCAATACCGCTGGTGGGTGGGGTATCTCGACCATCCAAAATGGCGTGGATGCAGACATCCTGAATGCCGTGGTTTTTCGCAAGCTGAAGTAGGGCAAAGAGGTGACTGAGATGAGAATGCACGCCACCCTGAGAACATAATCCGATCAAATGAAGCTTGGTTTGCTTTTTGGCAACGGTTTCACAGAGTTCAACTAGGGCTGGATTGAGAAGCAGGGTGCCATCTTCGGCGGCATCTGAAATGCGCACGAGTTCTTGGGGCACCGTTCGGCCTGCGCCAAGGTTGAGATGCCCAACTTCGGAATTGCCCATCTGACCTTTAGGCAGACCAACGGCCTTCCCTGAGGTTTGAATAAGTGTGCTAGGATACGCGCTCCAAAGGCTGTCCATGACAGGCGTGTTGGCCTTTGAGATCGCATTTCCGTCTGTTTCCTCACGGTAGCCCCAGCCATCCAAAATCACTAGGACTACCGGAGACACAGGAGTCGAAGCCATAGGGGTCGATTTCCGTATAGGTTGTGTGATTTTGTTGCAATAATAACATTCCTCTCACCGCTTCTCGAATAGAAGGCCAGAAGATTTGTCGAAAATTGGAGATAATTCTGTATCTTAAGGGGGATACAACGCCAGAGCGGAGCGCGATTAAAGACTTTTTGCCGTTTCAAAGTCAATCTCGGTTTTTGAGCAACCTTTTTAAGTGGATGTCGTTTGAGCTGAAGGTTTTCTATGCACAGTGCTCGTTCGTTGTGGAAACGCTCTCAATCGGTATGCCTGTCTCTATTGATTCTAGGGATGGGACTATGGATGTCTTCTACTTCAACAGCCCCGAGCTATGCCGCTGAACTTCAAGAAACAGCCACGCCTGTATTGCGGAGCGATCAACGACGGCTGCTTGAGAAAATTCGGATGGCTAACATCATCTACTTGGGTGAAACCCATGATCAGTTGGCAGATCATCAAGCCCAGCTGGGGATTATTCAGGCGCTGCATCGCGGGAACCCACCAATGGCGATCGCCCTAGAGATGTTCCAAAAACCCTATCAATCGTCCCTTGACGGATATCTACGCGGCACCCTCAGCGAACCAGCATTGCTCACCCAAACCGAGTATCAAAAACGCTGGGGCTTTGATTGGAGTTTTTATGCGCCCATCTTTCGCTTTGCTAAAGCTAAATCCCTGCCCCTCCTCGCCCTCAATACCCCCTCTGAAATGACCCGTAAGGTGGCGCGTTCTGGACTAGATTCGCTCCTGCCAGAGGATTTTAGGTGGATTCCACCTCGCGCTGAGCTAGACCTGAGTAGTGCGTCCTACCGCAAACGCATCTTGGCAACCTATGAGTCGTTTCACCAAGGTAAAGGCAATAGCGATGGCTTTGAACGCTTTTTTCAAGCTCAGGTCTTGTGGGATGAAACGATGGCAGCGGCGATCGCCCAGTATTGGCTCAAGCATCCTGATCGCCAAATTGTAGTGCTTGTGGGCCAGGGGCATTTGCTTTATGGAGAAGGGATTCCCAGTCGGGTAGCACGTCGAATCAAGGCAGCAGGGCGCAAAGATTGGAAACAGTATTCTGTATTGCTGAACCCATCGGAGGAGATCAAAAAAACCTCACCACGGGCGGCGGATTTTTTCTGGTTTTCGGAGGCTCAGCCTTA
>JANLSD010000412.1:0-11397 GCA_031362245.1 Acaryochloridaceae cyanobacterium OTE_25_metabat_464
ATCCTCACCCTGCAATGGCGTCGCGAAAGCAAGATGAAAAACGGCGCTACCGGATTGAGTTTCAGATTAATACCTTTGTCTTCGCCCCTGACTAGTGCTTATAATCCAATTCTCACAAGCTTTTTGAGCTTTTAGATTCAATTTTTGTCAGTCAACCAGCCCCCAACCTCTGCACTTCTTTGAGTCCAGAGGTTGGGGGCTGGGCTGAAAACACAAATTAATCGGTTGACTTTAGGCAAAGGTATAGCTATGTCCGCCTCGATTCGTAAGGCCAGTGCGTACTATGTCATCTTGATTTCAGGCGCAGCTGCGCTTGGTGGCTTTTTGTTTGGCTTTGATACAGCCGTAATCAACGGCGCAATTCTAGCACTCGCAAAAACTTTTCAGGCCAGCAGTTGGCTGACGGGTTTTGCCGTCTCTCTAGCATTGCTCGGCTCTGCGGTTGGCGCGTTCTGTGCAGGTCAGATTGCAGATCGATACGGTCGCGTTAAGGCGATGGTCGTCGCATCTGTATTATTTACCCTTAGCGCCCTTGGCTCGGGCTTTGCCTTCAGCATTTGGGATTTTTTTTTTGGCGGCTATTGGGTGGCCTTGCTGTTGGTGTTGCCAGCGTTATTGCGCCCGCTTACATTGCAGAATGTTCGCCCGCTCCGATGAGAGGCAGGCTTGGATCGCTCCAGCAATTGGCGATTGTTTCAGGTATTTTTATTGCGCTGCTCAGTGACTATTTTATCGCAGTGTCAGCGGGTTCAGCAGAACTACCCTTCTTGTTTGGCGTAGCAGCTTGGCGCTGGATGTTTTGGACAGCAGCCATTCCAGCCGTTTTTTATGGAATGGCTGCTTTAACCATTCCTGAATCCCCTCGTTATCTTGTGGCTCAAGGGCGAGAGCAGGAGGCATCTACTGTCTTGGCTAAGCTTTTGGGAGGTAACGTTTCGGAAAAAATTGCAGAAATTCGTCAGACTGTGTTTCGAGAGCGCAAGCCTAACTTCTCTGACCTTCTAGGCAAAGATGGTAAGCCTTTACGGATTCTTTGGATTGGCATTGGCTTATCTGTCTTACAGCAGTTTGTTGGTATTAATGTAATTTTTTACTACAGCAGCGTTTTGTGGCGGGCTGTAGGGTTTTCAGAACAGGACTCCCTCAAGCTTACAGTCATTACGGGTGCGGTTAATATTGTGACCACACTAGTGGCGATCGCCTTTGTCGATAAGTTTGGTCGTAAACCTCTACTGATTTTGGGATCGATCGGGATGACCGTAACCCTAGGCACATTAACCACTATTTTTAGCAATGCGACCTTAGATGCGGCGGGCAACCCAGCCCTAGCTGGCTCTGCGGGTACAATAGCGCTTTTAGCTGCAAACCTTTACGTCTTTTGCTTTGGTTTCTCTTGGGGTCCTGTGGTTTGGGTATTGCTGGGCGAAATGTTTAACAACAATATCCGAGCCTCAGCGTTGTCGATCGCCGCTGCGATGCAGTGGATTGCAAATTTTATTGTCTCAACCACCTTTCCTCCCTTACTGCAATACTTTGGATTGGGTACTGCCTACGGTCTCTATACCATCGCAGCCGCAACCTCAATCTTCTTTGTGGCCTTCTTCGTTAAAGAAACGAAAGGGATGGAGCTAGAAGATATGTAGCCAGCAACTTACTTAATCTAAAGTTTCACTACGGTCGAGCTTGTCACGCACTCTTGGAGCCTCATCAAGGTCGGCCCTAGCAGTTTTTTGAAAACAAAAGTCTAGACGTAAAACTTCTACGTGAAGAGATGCCAGCATTCCTGGGCGATTAGCCAATCTTCCTGAGTGTGAACCACAAAAATCCGTGCCGCCGATTCAGAGGCTAAAACGTCTGCATCGACAGGGTAATTTTCATTTTTGAGCGGATCAAGCTGCAAGTCCAGAAACTTAAACGCTTCACAAGCAGCGGCCTGAATTAACGCGGAATTTTCCCCACTCCCAAAATCAACCTTTGCTTCATCAGGCTAATGATTAAAAGGCTTTCAGCCCCTTCTTAAGATGTCAAATGGGTTTTATAGAGTTTCTAGCAAAATCGTATAATTTTAAGATATTAGCTCACTCAATACTAGTTTCTATCATGTCTGCCAGCAATTCTCATCATGAGAATTGCTGATATCCCCATGTCTGAAGCCAGGGGTTTTACGAAACAAGACTCCGTAAGATCCTGACAAAGCACATAGAATATAGGAGTCAGGATTTATTTAGACTAAAGCTGTGCCAGAAATAGCCGCTGCACTTGATGCCTTAAAAACGGGTGACTTTCAGTCTCGTTGGGATGCGGCAAAGCAGCTCGAAGACTACGGTGACGCTATTCTGTTACCCCTGCTGGCGGTACTTCAGGAATCCAACGCTGATGCTGAGCTTCAGTGGTTTATTGCAAAAATTTTTGGTTCCTTAAGCCATCCAGATGCCGTTATTGCCTTAGGACAGCTTTTGGATCAGTCAGAAGATGAAGATGTGAGGTTAATGGCGGCGCAAGGACTTGCAGAACTGGGGGCAGATGCCATTGATTATCTCGCCCAATATTTAAAGGATCCTTCCCGTCAAATGATGGTGCTACGGGCACTGACGCAAATCCATCGACCTGAGGTGGTGCCGCTGTTGTTAGAAGTCACTCAGGCTGAATCGGCGGAGGTGCGATCGCTGGTTTTTGAGGCACTCGATCAGTTTATTGACCCTCGAATCATGGGGGCATTATTAGCTGGCTTAAAGGATGTAAGCCCAGATGTACGGAAAGTGGCGATCGCCAGTTTAGCCGTCCGAACCCAAGAATATCCCCCTAAAGATCTAGTGGAGCATCTTATTCCCTGTTTGGCGGATACAGATTTGGGCGTTGTTGTTCAGGCTGCAAGAGCTTTAGGGCGATTAGGCAGTGATCGAGGGGCGATCGCCCTTATTCAAAAATGCAATGAACCTAAGGCAGACCCAGTACTTCAGCAAGCGATTATTCAGGCATTAGGATGGACTGGCTCAGCGGTGGCACAGGCAGGGCTGATGGAAATCTCGCAAAAGCTAGTGCAGACAATACCGCTGCCAGAACAGTTGCTACAGGAGATTTTTAGCAGCGTTAGTGATTCGACAGCGGCGGAGTGGGTCTTGGGAGTGGTGAGATCGCCTATGCTCCAACAGTCCCCCACCCTGAGGTCAAAAGCAATGCTAACTCTAGGGCGAATCGGGTCGCCTGGGTTGCTTCCGCTGTTAATTGAATGCCTCGAAGACCCAGACTTCTCCGTTCGGCTTCATGTTGTGGCGGCACTGAAGCACATTGATGCGACCTTAGCCTACGCGGCAGTTCAGCAGCGGCTGAAGGATGGGGAGATTGACGATCGCCTTGGGGAAGGATTGGCGATCGCGCTACGGGAGTGGTAGCGGGAAGTGCGTTTATGGCTTACGCGTTTTACAGTGGCCAGTTTTATAAGGGTATCCTCAAAGAGGCGAAGCCATCCCAAATTATCGCCCCTATTTTGCCCCGCCTTCAGACAGGCAGGATAACGCTGAGGTTTTGATGAATTCTGTAAATTTTTTAGATTTAGCTCGGCAAGGCAAAAATCAATGGTGGCGCTATTTGATTGGCATCTTGAGTATTTTGACCGTTTGGGTTCTCGGTAGCACCATTGTGGTGGCGATCGCTTTCTTCTACTGGACGGCAAGCACAGGACTATCAGCAGACGCAGCTATTAACGGTGCCCAGAAGTTTGATGCTTGGCTTCAAACGCCTAGCACGATAGTTTACATCTTTCTCAATTTACCGTTCGTTTTTCCACTACTGACCATCTTTGTGTTGACCAAATGGTTTCACCAACGACCCATCGGAACGTTGATTAGTGTGCGACGATCGCCCAATTGGAAGCGCATTTTTGCTGGAGCTTGGGTTTGGGGATTGCTGTTCCTACTCGCCGAGATTCCGCTGTACTTAATGCATCCCCAAGCATATAAATTTACCTTTGAACCCTTGAGTTGGCTGATTCTTGTGGCTGTGGCATTCGTGCTGACGCCATTGCAAACCTCAGCGGAAGAATTTTTCTTTCGCAGCTACTTACTGCAAGGAATGGGATTACTGGTGCGAAATCGCGTGGTATTGGCTGTACTCAATGGCATTCTGTTCACCATTCCCCATCTCTCCAATCCCGAAATTGCGAGAGAGCCTGGGTTAATCGCGTTGAACTATCTCGGCATGGGCATTTTCTTGGCCTACATCACATTGCGCGATCAGTCCCTGGATCTAGCACTGGGTGCTCATGCAGCCAATAATTTATGTAGTTTTTTATTGGTCAACACAGCAGATTCGGTGATGCCGACAAACGCGCTGGTGACGGTAATGCAACCTGAACATCCAGCAATCTCACTCTTGATTCTGGTAATCATGGTTGGGATGTTTAATTTTTATTTTTTTGGTAGACAAACCCATCAGATTACAGAATAAGCGCGCTCTGCCCTTGCACCAAGACGATAGGTCTATTGTTTTGAATCCTCCCTCTCCGTTTTTAAGTGATGAATTTAAGACTGTCTAGCACCCATTCGCGATCTTGCGCACCTGATACTGCTTCGTTTCCAGCAACTGAAACGAAACTCCTAGCTGCTCTAAAAATTTTTCTTCAACCGCATCAAGTGCTTCTTTTGAGATGGGCTGTTGCTGTGCTAGGGCGGACCAGTGAATGGCAATAATCACTTCGCTCTTATCCTCTGGGCTAATCCAGATTTCCTTCTTAAGAAATCCTGGTGCTTGACTCAAAAAAGTAGTCCAGATCTCATCATCTTTTTGTACAAACCGCTCTCGATATTCAGGCGCTACTTTGATCCGCAACCATTCCACATTCATAGGGCACTAAACCAACCGTTCCAAACCGACCACCCTTGAACGAGATGCGCAATTTCTGCATATCCCTTGGCACCAGGATGTGCGCCATCCCCTGCTTCAAGCGCATGCCACCAGGATGGGGACTGACTTAACGGCGTAAAAATATCCAGAAACGGAATCTCCAGCGCCTGACAAACCATCCCAAAATCTTCGCAGCGCTTTTCTGTGCGGGTATTTTGCTGAGTATCCGTAATAGGGGGCGGGCTAATCATCAAAACTGGATATTGCTGTTTCGCCATACTCAAAATCCGACGACAGTGGTTGAGAGCATCTATTGCAGACACACGGGGCTGTCCATTTTCCCAGGTGGTATCGTTGGTGCCAAAGGAGAAAACGATCCGGTTATCGTAGCCATCGGGCAACCGACGGGTGACTTCTGCCTCCCATCGTCGCTCAATATCAACACTCGTCTCTCGACGAACGCCTAAATTATAGTGGGTGATATCTAAACCCTGTGCTGCCAAAGCCTGACAAAGCCTTCCTGTCCAGCCTAAATAGGTGCGATCGCCCGTCCCATTCACAAAGGAATCCCCGACAAAACAAATGCGAATCTCTTGACTCATCTCGTCATAGCGCCTACAGTCATTCGTGATTATGACAGAACCTACTGTACCGAAATTCTTCAAGTATGGGTTGTGGCTGCTGCCCTTGCCCCTAGCCGCCATCCCCCTTTGGGCCATGATGCGCCCCCAGTCGCCACAAAACTATACCGTCACCCAACAGCCGCTGACT
Organism: Acaryochloridaceae cyanobacterium OTE_25_metabat_464; assembly: GCA_031362245.1. Taxonomy (GTDB): domain Bacteria; phylum Cyanobacteriota; class Cyanobacteriia; order Thermosynechococcales; family Thermosynechococcaceae; genus JAAURS01. Next base: position 5,614 of record JANLSD010000412.1, read on the forward strand.
TCTCCAAGCCCAACGGTTTCGCTGTTTCCATTCCTCAATGCTAGGCCCAGCGCAGCGCCCCTAGCCTCGGTTCCTTTGCCCCAAGCGCAACCGTCTGCCTCCCCTAAGCCATCTCAGGCAAAAGCGAAGGAAACACAACCGATTTTATCCAAGGCAGAACTGGCGCGTCGCAGTCAATTGGCAAAATCAGCCCTATTTCCCAATATCGATTCTTCTGTTGAAGTGCATGTGGCCCTTGCCAGTGGGGTCTCTTCTCTTTCTGTTGGGGTATCTGGCAGTGGTAAAGTCTTCGACCAAGGAGGACATCTTGTCCAACCCTTAACGACGGCTCAGTCTTGCCTGATTCAAGCGGATAGGCAGGGTATGACCGTTGCAGGTAAACCAGCCCCCAATATTGCCTGGGTGGTTCCAGAACCCAACAGCATTTTGTACCTGGGCGATCGCGGTTATCGTGGCACGCTATTGCTGGTGGCGGATGGCGGCAAGCTGTGGGCGGTGAACTATGTCAATCTGCGGCTGTACCTGTATAGCGTTGTGGGGGCAGAAGTGTCCCCCAGTTGGCCCATGGCGGCGCTGAAGGCCCAGGCGATCGCCGCTCGTTCTTACGCTTTGACCTACTACTTTAAGCCTGCCAATAAGCTGTATCACCTGGGTTCAGATGAGTATTATCAGGTTTATAAAGGCATTGAATCCGAAGCCGACACCACCCGTACTGCCGTAGACCAAACCGCAGGATCCTTCGTCAGCTATCGCGGCGGCATTGTGGAATCACTGTATGCGGCCTCGGATGACATTGTGACGGATGCGTTTCAGGGCCATGGAATGAGTCAGCTTGGGGCACTTAAGCTGGCAGAACAAGGCTATACCTATGAACAAATTCTCAAAAATTACTACCCCAAAACAGGGGTAGGACGCATTGAGGTTGATCAAGAATAAGCTATTTCTTAGACATTGCCGTGATAACCTAAATTTTCTGATGGCTACCTTTCTATCTACCGAAAACCTCCCCCCTGAATTGTTGGCTAAAGTCTTCGACGGCTAGCCATGCCCCAGAAACGCAACCATGCAATGTTTGTCATTCATACTGGGCATCCTTACTAAGGAAAAGACAAAGGCATTGAGATCCATGAAGTTTTCTCGAAAATATCAATCATTGCTAAACGCTTTAGCCCTTAGCAGTCTTTTTGGATCTCAGGCTGCCCTAGGAAACCCGCCGACTGAAAATGCTTTACTTTGGGAAATATCTGGCCAGGGATTAAAGCAACCTTCATATCTATTTGGAACAATTCATGCTACTTGTTCAGATCAAATCATACTATCCAATCCCCTTAGAAAGGCATTTAATACCTCAGGTCAGCTTTATTTAGAAGTAGATTTAGATGACCCTAATATCATGAGTAATTCTTTGCGGGGTTCAATGCTAAAAAGTGGAACCAGTCTTAAGAACTATTTAAGCAGCAAGGATTACTCAAAGGCAAATCAATTTTTCCAAGAAAAAGTCTCATTACCACTTGATGCCCTGACTACTGTAAAGCCAATTATATTGACAACCTTGATATATCCAGTGTTATTAAACTGTAAACCAGCATCTTGGGAAAACACGTTTGTAACCTTGGCCCATGCCCAAAAGAAAAATGTATTGGGGCTGGAAACGATTCAGGCTCAATTTAACGCCATTGACAGCATTCCACCTAAGGTTCAAGCTGAACAAATGATGGAGACAATCAATGACTTACCAGGTGCAAAGAAAGAACTTGCAGGATTGCTGACTGCTTACAAAAATCAGGACATTTCTAAAATACGCCAGTTAATCGCTCAATCACCCGGAATGAAGCCTGAGTATGATGCTGCAATTATAGATAATCGCAATCGCACCTGGATTCCCACTATTTTGAACGCGGCTAAAACCAAACCTACTTTTTTTGGTGTCGGAGCTGGACATCTAGGAGGCAAGTACGGCGTCATAGCACTCCTACGTCAAGCAGGATATGTGGTTATGCCAGTAGAAAACAGTATTTCAAAAACAAGTAAATAATGAAGCAAGATTTTGGCCCCCCAGGGCGATGAGGTTGCCGTAAGTGTCGGTAGCAAACTCGATCTTGAGACTAATTTGTTTCTCCTTGTCCGGTGATATATTGCATCACAATATCAAATTTACGATTTAGTTCTCTGACCTCACCTTCGAGTCTATCAAATCTCTCATTGACAGTGTCTTCAAGAGCATCGATCTCGTCATACACACGATCAAATGACCTTGAAAATTCTTGAGGTGAAATTTGTGAATATTCCAATCGATCAACTCTACGATTTAATCCTCGTAATTGTCGATCAATGTCCTGGCTGCGATCATTTGGTTCGTTAGACTGTGTCATGGTGATTTATGGGATTGAGATTAGAGGGCTTTATTGCGGATTTATTTGTCGTTTCCCTCGTCTAACTATATGGCTCGGAACCCTGTTTCAATAAAAAATAGAACGTGCAGTATTTACTTCAGTATTACGATCATAGATCTTTTCTAGCATTTCTTTGGCTGAGCCGATCGCCAAATCCACCAAGCCGCAGCACACAGGGTAATATTGCCCACCACCGTCATCGCAGCCTGCAAAAACACCAGCCACTCAAGCTGAGGCGAATTGTCAAAAAAGTGCCAAGTACAGGCACACATCGCGCTTACCAACGCAGGCAGCATCCCCAGCGAGAGCCAGCGCCAGCTTAGGGCTTGGCTAACCTCTGCGTAGAGCCAAATCAGCCAAATGGCAGCCACCCATTCAATGACGGTAGAAATGTGAATCATCCAAGTAGGAATGGAAAGCGCATGCATAAAGAGGCTAGCCATCAAGAACCACTTGGAGTGTACGCGATTTTATGGTGCTGAGGCAGCACAAAGGACTGAAGCAATGCAGCTCAACCCATATAATTAGGGAAAACATTAAAGAGTGATCAATGCTGAAAGCTGGGATTGTCGGTCTTCCGAACGTTGGTAAATCAACATTATTTAATGCCCTAGTGGCAAATGCCAAGGCAGAAGCGGCGAATTTCCCGTTTTGCACCATTGAGCCTAACGTCGGCATTGTGTCTGTCCCCGACGATCGCCTTCAGGTGCTTGCCGATATCTCTAAATCCGAAGACATTGTGCCCACCCGTGTTGAGTTTGTAGACATTGCGGGTCTGGTCAAAGGGGCCAGCAAAGGGGAAGGTCTGGGAAATCAGTTTTTGGCGAATATTCGAGAATGCGATGCGATCGCCCATGTGGTGCGCTGCTTTGATGACGACGACATTATCCACGTTTCCGGCTGTGTTGACCCCGTGCAAGACATTGAAGTCATCAACCTAGAGCTTACTCTTGCCGACCTCTCTCAAATCGATAAGCGGATCGAGCGCACCCGTAAAGCAGCCCGCACCAGCAAAGAAGCTCAGGTAGAGCTAGCCGCCCTCGAAAAATTATCCGTCGCCCTCAATGAAGGAAAGCCTGCCCGTCAGGTGGAGTTAACCGAGGAAGAACTCGCATCGGTGCAATTGCTAGGGCTTTTGACCCTCAAGCCCATCATTTATGCCGCCAACGTCTCTATGGATGACCTCGCCACCGGAAACGCCTGGGTAGAGAAAGTCCGCGCCATTGCCGCCCAAGATCAGGCCCAAGTTGCGGTTGTATCTGCCCAAGTTGAAGCAGAACTGGTCGATTTGTCCTCAGAAGATCGTCAAGATTTTCTGGAATCTTTGGGTGTAACAGAAGGGGGGCTACAGTCCCTGATCCGTGCCAGCTATGAGCTTTTAGGATTAAGAACTTACTTCACCACAGGCCCAAAGGAAACCCGTGCCTGGACGATTCATGCTGGGATGAAAGCGCCCCAAGCAGCAGGCGTGATTCATACCGATTTTGAGCGCGGCTTTATTCGGGCTGAGACGGTCTCTTATAAAGACTTGGTGACGGCTGGTTCTAATGGTGCCGCCAAAGAAAAGGGCTGGGTGCGCAGTGAAGGCAAAGAATATGTGGTGCAAGAAGGCGATGTGATGCTGTTCCGGTTTAATGTTTAATCCCTAGGCGGTACCCCTATGCTCCAATACCTTTGTCAACGCTCAGCATTGATTCAATGGGGATGTCAGTCGTGGCGTCGTATTTGGATTGTGGGGCTTTGTGTTGCTGTGATGCTTTGCAGTATGGGGTTTGACGCTGGGCTTGTGCTTGCGGACTCAGTGCCGTTGTCTAAGCGATCGCCCATTATCCAAACCGTTAGTTTAGGCAATGAGGCAGGAGAGCTGATCTTTACGCCTAATCGTCTGACATTTAAGGCGGGAAGTCGCTATCAGCTCAACCTGCAAAACAATAGCCCCACCAAGCACTACTTTACGGCGAAGGATTTTGCTGATGCCATTTGGTCTCAAAAAGTAGATGCGGGCAATGTTGAGGTCAAGGGAGCCATTCATGAACTGGAGCTTCGGCCTGGGTCGAAAGCTGAGTGGGTGTTTATTCCGCTGCGTGCGGGTATCTATAATCTGCGCTGCACAGTTCCTGGTCATACTGAGGCGGGGATGATCGGGAAGTTGGAAATTACTGGTTAGCGTTTGTTAGTCGTTTGAGCGGGGTCTGACTTCGCTGCAATCACAATCCGAGCACAAGCTTCCGCGTCAGAGAGGGCTTGGTGGTGCTCTAGGGGAATATTGAGGTATTCACAGACATTCGGCAACTTTGTGGGGTGAAGTTTCCAGGTTTTGCGGGCTAGCTGTACCGTACACAAGAACTTATGGGATGGTCGTTCGATGTCGTATGCATCACAGCACGCATACAAAACACCCTGGTCAAACGATGCATTGTGGGCGGCGATCGCCTCTGCCCCTTGAAACAACGGTTCCATCTTGGGCCAAAGTTCTCCGAAGGTGGGTTCGTTGGCAACGTCCTTCCAGCGAATGCCGTGAATGTAGGTAAATTCAAACTCTGGTTCGACGGGCCGAATTAAAAAGTGTGTCTTTTTGACAATCTGAAAATTTTCAACCCGAATAATTCCAATCGAGCAAGCACTCACTCGGCTTCGGCTGGCCGTTTCAAAATCGATCGCAACAAAGGTTTTCACAGGGCTTTATGCCAAACAATCACAGGGACTCCGCTACGGGGATGGGCTATTCTGCCACACTTTTACCGTCTGATCTAAACTACCACTGATGATGACCTGACTATCGGAACTAAAGGCAAGGGCCGTGACAGGGGCTGCATGCTCCAACAGAATCCAAGGCGACTGCTCAAGCTGGTGTGGATTCCAGAGCTTTATGCTGTTATCGTCCCCTCCGCTTGCCAAAATCTGACCGTTGGCACTCCAGGCGACGGCGCGAATGGTTCCATCATGCCCTGTAATGGCCTGCTCAGAGCGGCCTGTTTCGATTAACCACCGTCTGAGTTCGCCCTCCGAACCTACGGTAACGGCATATCTGCCATCGGGCGCAAGGGCGATCGCCATAATCCCCTCGGGCTGCATCGGCAAGGCGCGAAGGAACTCCCCCGTTTTGACGTGGTAGATCTTCAGGGTTTTGCCATCTCCACCGGCAAAAGCAGTGCTTCCATCGGGACTGATTGCCACAGAATGAATGGGTTCGGCTTGTCCATAACGGTTATGAAGCAATTCTCCGGTATTGGCCTGCCAAAATCTGACCGAGCCATCCAAACTGCCACTCACTATAATCTGACGATCTGGACTGAGGGCGATCGCCGTAACACCCCCAGTGTGCCCCGCGAGGGTTTTGAGCAAAGATCCACTGGCGATATGCCAAATCTTAATAGTGTGGTCTTGACTG
>JANLSD010000420.1:0-6954 GCA_031362245.1 Acaryochloridaceae cyanobacterium OTE_25_metabat_464
CTCTGAGTCACTGTTAGCGCACCAAGAAACCCTGGCCACGGAGGGGATTCCGGTCTTACTAGGCTGGCGCTTTACGCTTTTGGCTTTGACGGCAGAAAATCATCCTAAGCCCGATTGCCTGGTGGTGAGTCCAGGGGTATCGTGGCAGCTTCCTGCTTTGGTGGAAGCCCGTGAACAGGGGGTTGAGGTGATGGGTGAGTTGGAGTTGGCTTGGCGTTATCTCAAGGACATTCCTTGGGTGGGTATTACGGGCACCAATGGCAAAACAACCACGACGGCCTTGATTGCTGCTATTTTTCAGTCCGCTGGTCTAAAGGCTCCTGCCTGCGGAAATATTGGCTATAGCGCCTGTGAGGTGGCGCTTTCTGGAGAACCCGTGGATTGGATCATTGCGGAGGTGAGCAGTTACCAAGCGGAGTCCTGCCTCACCCTTGCGCCACAGATTGGGGTCTGGACAACCTTTACGCCGGATCATTTGGAGCGCCACAAAACCTTAGAGAACTATCGTGATATTAAGGCGGGGTTACTCCAAAATAGCAAGCAGCGAGTGTTGAATGGAGATGATCTATACCTGCGCCAAAATTTAGCCCAGCGTTGGCCTGAGGTTTGCTGGACTTCTACGGTGCCTAGGCTAGATTTTGTGCCAACCGTCTACGCTTCTATAGATTCGGGTTGGGTTCAGGTTGAAGGGGAACCGATTGTGGCGGTCAATGCACTACGGATGCCCGGTATCCATAATCAGCAGAATTTGTTGATCGCTGTCGCGGTGGCGCGGTTGGCGGGGATTGAGAAAGGGGCGATCGCCCAGGCCATCAGCACCTTTGCGGGTGTACCCCATCGATTGGAGTATATCTGTACGCACAATGGGGTGGATTTTATCAATGATAGTAAGGCCACAAATTACGATGCGGCCCAGACTGGATTGGATGCGGTGGATGGGCCTGCCATTTTGATCGCAGGGGGCGACCCGAAGGTGGGGGATGATGGTCTCTGGATTCAGACGATTCAGGCGAAGGCGGCAGCGGTGTTGTTGATTGGCAAGGCTGCCCCTACGTTTGCCCAGCGTCTGACGGAAAGTGGCTATCTGAACTATGAAGTGGTTGAAACGATGGCGCGCGCGGTTCCGCGTGGGGCAGAACTAGCCCAAGAGCAGGGGGCAAAGGTGGTTTTGCTTTCGCCTGCTTGTGCTAGTTTTGACCAGTATCAGAGCTTTGAGCATCGCGGCGAGGATTTTCGTCAGCTTTGTCAAAGGTTACGATAGTTGAATCAAGGTCTTTTATGGGGTTGAGGTATGCAAGCCATTGAGCAGCGACACTACACGCCAGAAGAGTATTTAGAACTGGAAACCGTCGCAGAGTATAAAAGCGAATATATTGATGGGCAAATTATTCCAATGGCAGGTGCATCAACAAACCATAATCAGATTTCACTCAATCTTAGTTCTGAGTTGAACTTTGCTTTTAAGCGGCAAGCCTATCGCGTATATATGGGCGATGTCCGTTTGTGGATACCCCAGCGTCAGCTCTACACCTATCCCGATGTGATGGTGATTGAGGGAGAGTCGGAGTATTTTCAAAACCGCACGGATACGATTCTCAATCCGGTTGTAATTGTAGAGGTGCTCTCAAAAGGGACAAAGAACTACGACCGAGAGAGTAAGTTTGATGCCTATCGCACAATTCCTAGTTTTCAGGAATATGTGCTCATAGACCAAACGCGGATTCATGTGGAGCAATTTTCTAAGACTGGATTGAAGCAGTGGACGTTCTCGGAATATGATGCATCGGATGAGGCGATCGCATTCACAAAGGTTCCCTTTCAAATTTCTTTAGCGGATTTGTACAACAAGGTTCAGTTGAATGCCGAAGCTGACCCGAGTGAGACTCAAACGTGATTTTAGAGGTTGCGGTGCTCGATGTGAAGCCAGGAATGACGGCTCAATTTGAGGCGGCGTTTTGCACAGCTTCAAAAATCATTGCTGGAAGTCCAGGGTATATTTCCCATGAGCTTCAGTGTTGCCTAGAAAATCCGAACCGCTATATTTTGCTTGTGCGCTGGCAAACCTTAGAAGACCATAGGATTGGGTTTCGGCAGTCAGCGGCATACCAGGAGTGGCGATCGCTGTTACATCACTTCTACGATCCGTTTCCGACGGTTGAGCATTATGAAGTTGTTTTTTCTGGCCCATCAGAATACAACTTCGACACTGTATATACAGACTCGATTTAACCTATGAACGATTACAACATCCGTCCAGCCCAACGCGAAGATGCGATCGCCATTTTCGCCTTAATCCAAGAACTTGCCGCCTACGAACAGCTCACCCATCAGGTCACAGGTACCGCAGACGCCCTTTCAGAACACCTGTTCGGCAATACTGCCTTCGCTGAGGCGCTTGTGGTTGAGTGTCAAGGTCAGCTGATTGGGTTTGCGCTGTTTTTCAAAAATTATTCTACCTTTTTGACCAAACCAGGGCTTTATCTAGAAGACCTCTATGTCCAAGAAGCCTATCGGGGGCAGGGCGTTGGGAAGGCTTTGCTCTGCGCCGTTGCTCAGGTTGCCCAATCACGGGGCTATGGTCGCGTGGAGTGGAGCGTATTGGATTGGAACGAAACGGCGATCGCATTTTATAAAAAGATGGGCGCGGATGTTCTGCCGGACTGGCGCATTTGTCGGGTTACGGGTGCATCGTTGGAATTTATTGGGAAGGATTGAGCAATGGGTCTATGGATTTAGGCATAAATCAACCCCCCAATGTACCCATCACCATTTTTTGTAGGGTAAAAACTTCCCATTCATAATGACCTTCACGCGATCGCCCTTGGGATCTTCTTCTTTTTCAATGTCTAGGGTAAAGTCGATGGCACTCATAATTCCATCACCAAATTTCTCTTGAATAATGTCTTTCATGGGCATGCCATAGATCTGCATAATTTCATAAAAGCGGTAAATCAGCGGATCGGTTGGAACAATTGGCCCTAGACCTTTGACGGGATGGTTGGTTAGTTCTGGCAATAGTTCATGGCTGAGTTCTAGGGCTTGGAGAAGTTGACTGGCCTCTTCTGTTGAGGCACTGGCCTGCCGATAAAAGACTGCGGCAAGCCAAACTTCATCTCGCCCGATCATTTGTTCTAGGTCAGCAAAGGTTAATCCTTTTGCTTTTTTGGCTTCTAGGAGTGTGAGAGTGATGGCGGGAAGGTCAGATTTTGACATGGGTTATGTGTTGAGGATGGTTGTAAAAATAAGGTGAATGATACCAAAATTATCTGTGATGGCACAGTTCTATAAACCAGGAAATGTCGAAACTCAGTTTATAGGTTGTTTTGGGCTAAGCCAACCGGGCTACCCTGCGGGAGGCAAGCCACGGCTTCCCCTTCGACAGGCTCAGGACGGGGCGCTCAGCCCTCAACCCGTGAGGAACTTACCAGTACACCCTTCTGGAGGGTATCTGAGGGACGCAGCCGTCCTTCAGCGGGAGGTTTGGGGGAAGTCACCCCCAATATTACGAACCCACCAAGCTTGCAATTGACCCAAAAGCCCAGGCGATAACCCCCACCCAAAACTCTAGATTAGAAAATTCCCATATTCCCCCGTAGTCTACGATATAGCCCCTTTATCTATCGCCATAAAACACATAAGCCGAACAACACCCAAGCACGCTACCATAGGCATCGTATTCCGCTCAGGAGTTAATACATCGCACATGACACCAACGTGGACCTGGCAAACTTGGCAAAGCACAACCTATCTCACCTGTAGCCTCCTAAACCCTTGGCCCCACGGCTTCTTCACCCGCCAAACCTGGCCCCAACCCCCACAAGACCTCACCCTCGCTATCCACCCCGACGCAAACGTATTTCGGGTAAAACAAGTCCACGGCAGCCAAGTTCTAAGCTCAACCGAAATCCTTCAGCATCCCCCCGCCCCACCAGAAACAGAACCCACCTTCCCAGACGCCGATGGCCTGTATAGCGATCGCCCCCATCAAGCCATCTGGGTCTGTTCCGCCGACTGCACCCCAGTCTTAATCGCCGATACCAAAACAGGCCAAGTCGCCGCAGTCCATGCCGGATGGCGCGGCACAGCAGCAAAAATTGTCCCCGTGGCGATCGCCAAACTTCAGGCCAGCGGCAGCCAAATCAAAGATTTGCGCATTGCAATGGGACCCGCCATTGCAGGCGAAGTCTATCAAGTCACCACAGCCGTTGCCGCCGAAGTCGGTCGAAGTATCCTCGCTCCTGACGCATTGGATTTGCAGGATGAACCCCAAGATAAAGTCATTGTTCAGACATTAATCCAGCATCACACCCCGCCTATTTTTGCCGACGAGAAAGAAGGCCATGCTCGCCTAGATGTGCGTCAAGTCAATGCCATCCAGCTTCAGCAACTAGGACTGGAATTGGAGCAAATTGCGATCGCCCCCCACTGTACCTACCAAGACCCTGAACGATTTTTTTCCTATCGTCGGGATAGCCGTCGTCAAGTACAGTGGTCTGGTATCGTGAGTCGGCCCATAGGCTAATCCCAATGTCCAAACTTGCCACCGCTTCCTCCTCCCCCCAAGAACATCAATTACTCAAACTCTCACAACTCAGAACCCTCAGCGATCTATGGGATCGTGCCTTTGGTATTCCTGGCACAAAATGGCGCGTCGGGCTAGAGTCCTTGATGGGTTTGCTTCCTGTCGGGGGCGATGTCGTGGGGTTAGGGGTTTCAATTTACATCCTGTGGCATGTGGTTCAGTTTGATTTACCCAAATCCATGCTGCTGCGGATGGTATTTAACATTGCGATCGATGCCTTGGTGGGTTCTGTGCCCATTTTGGGAGATCTCTTTGACACCACCTGGAAAGCCAATACCAAAAACGTTAACCTTTTAGAGTCACACCTTCAGCAGCCCCACCAAAGCCGCAAAGCAGATCGTCGGTTTCTATGGCTGCTCTTTGGAGGATTGCTGATGGTGTTAATCGCACTGATTGTTGTCGCCGTGGTGGTGCTGACCTTAGTGGTCAAAGCTTTATCAAGCTGAGCGGATGTAAAAAAGAAGGCATTCAACTCTGAGGTCAATCGTGGATATCAGCGCCGCACTCCCCACCTTTGTCATTACCCTACGCGAAGGCGTAGAAGCCGCCCTTGTCGTCGGCATTGTCTTAGCCCTGATCCAGAAAGCACAGCAGCCTCAGCTTAAGCCTTGGGTGTACTTTGGACTCGCTTCAGGACTCGTCGGGAGCATCCTGGTGGGTGTTGGACTCAGCACTCTGTTCCAGATTGTGCAAGCCTCCGAGCATCCCTACGCAGTGATTCTGCTGCCCTTTCTCAAAGTGGGTTTTACATTGGTGGCGATCGCCATGCTCACCTGGATGCTGATCTGGATGACAAAACAAGCCCGCACTGCCAAAGCCGAAATCGAAGGCTCCGTGAAGCAAATCATTGCCGCCGATGGCAAAGCCGAATGGGGTATCTGGACGCTGATTTTTGTGGCAGTCCTGCGGGAAGGCATCGAAACCGCATTGTTTATTGTGGCGCAGATCCAGAGTGGGTGGGCGGCTGTTGTAGGAGCGATCGCGGGACTCATCGGCGCAACAGGCATCGGCTGGGCGCTCTTTGCCCTCGGCATCCGCATCAACCTCAAACAGTTTTTTCAGGTCATGGGGATCTTTTTGTTGCTGATTGTCGGCGGACTGGTGATTGGAGCGACCAAACAGATAGATGCTGCCCTTTCGACCCTCAATCCCTTAGTGACGATCAATCTCTGTCCCACAGCATCCGAAACCTCTTGCATCATGGGTCCGCTGCTGTGGGATGGGCACCTGTTTTTGCCAGACCGTCAATTCCCTGGCATATTGCTGAAGACTTTTTTGGGCTACCGCGATCGCCTCTTTTTTGGGCAAATCATCACCTATTTTGCTTTCATGACAACCGCAGGGACGCTCTACTGGCGCAGCCAAGCCGGATCTAAGCCCTTAGCCACCATTGTGGCCACAAAAGAAAGCCCTAGTTCAATGGACGCTGAGTCATTAATCCGTTAGGCTAGCAAAAGCTTGCCCCACGAACCTAAACTGCGTCGCATCAACCTAGGGTGAAATGGCTTATCAACTACCTCATGATGCCCATCTCAAACGCAGTTGGTTCTTTTTTTTGTTTTTATTTCCATAAAAAATATTGTGGGGGCAGATTGAAGCTGTAAGCGCGTTCAGGGCCACCGTTAATGCATCCGCAACATCATCCGGCTTAGGCTACTGCAATCTTTTAGCTAAGCCTTGTTAAACCTTGGAAACGATTACAATGGGGTTGGCGATTGGAGGCAAACGGTTATGACCAGCCTATTGCAGTTCACGGACAATCTGCTCTACCCAGACAGCGATGGCAAGCCCATGGCAGAAAATACAGAACAATATCGCTGGATTGTCATCCTCAAGGAAAATTTAGAAATTCTCTTTGCCAGCGCGGTTGATGTGTTCATTGCTGCTGACCTGCTGTGGTACCCAATTCAGGTTGAATCACCTCCCGCCCCTAGAGAAGCCCCCGATGTAATGGTCATTTTTGGCAGACCTAAGGGTAGGCGCGGCTCTTACCAACAATGGCGTGAAGAAAACATTCCGCCTCAAGTCGTCTTTGAAATCCTCTCTCCCAGTAACAAAACCCGACGGGGAGAGGATGAAATGGAGGAAAAACTTGAGTTTTATCAACGCTACGGGGTCGAAGAATACTATATCTACGATCCTGATACCTTTGCCCTGGGTGGATGGCTGCGCCAGGAGCAATCCCTCCTTCGTATTCCAACGATGTCGGGATGGGTTAGCCCCCGACTCAGCATTCTGTTTGAGTGGCAGCGAGGCCAAGAACTCGTCGTGCGCTACCCAGATGGACGGCGATTTCTGAGTTCGGTGGAATTGGCAGAACAGGCGAAGCTCACCGAGCAGCAGTTGACCCAAGCTGAGCATCAGTTGGAGCA
>JANLSD010000430.1:0-5224 GCA_031362245.1 Acaryochloridaceae cyanobacterium OTE_25_metabat_464
TGGCGATGGGGCTAACGCCCTTAAGTGGTTCGGGCTGTCGGCAAGCATCATTGCCAGAACCAATCGCCATTATTGCCAGCCGTAAGTCATCGTCAGGCTCTTTGGGCCGCTCGCGATCCTCGCGTTCCACTTCTGGATTTGGCTCTTCTTCCTCAGGGAATCACGAGGATTTTGGTTCGTCTTCCTCTCAATTAGATCCTTTTGGCAGAAGACGTTCAGGATATTCTTCCTATGACCGCCGCAGCGGTCAATACTCTAATACGCCCTGTACTGCCTCGGGGATGGTCGAAAAAGGGTGGTGGCATCCTCAGATTTTGTTTTGGGTCATGCTCGTTACATCATCTGTGGTGGGGATAGCGAGTCTCTATAAGATTAATCAGCTCAAAGGCGGTGGCGCGGTAATTGCCCAGGAACTGGGGGGTGAGCTACTGCTGCCGGAAACCGCTGATGCCCAAGGTCAGCAACTGCTGAACGTAGTGGAAGAAATGGCGATCGCCGCCGGAATCCCCGTCCCTTCGGTCTATCTCCTCAACCACGAACACGAGATCAATGCCTTTGCCGCAGGGTTTGATCCAAAGGACGCTGTGCTTGGCGTCACAAGGGGAAGCATTGAGCAACTGACCCGCGATGAACTTCAGGGCGTGATTGGTCATGAGTTTAGCCATATCCTCAATGGAGATATGCGACTGAACATTAAACTCATGGGGCTTCTCCACGGCATTTTGTTTGTGTATCTAGCAGGACGGGTACTGCTCTATGTCCGTACTGATGATCGCAATAACTCTGCCTGGGGCTTTGGGTTGGCCCTCATGGGCATTGGTTCAATGGGGCTACTCGGCGGTCGCTTGATTCAGAGTGCTGTATCTCGTCAGCGGGAGTTTTTAGCCGATGCGTCAGCGGTGCAGTTTACCCGTAACCCCAACGGCATTGCGGGTGCTCTCGAAAAATTAGCAGGAATTGGCTCTCGTTTAGAATCTCCCCATGCTCAGGCCGCCAGCCATATGTTTTTTGGCAATGCCATGGGCTTTGGCTGGGCGGGAGATGCCTTTGCCACTCATCCACCTTTGTTAAGGCGAATTGAAAAAATTCGAGGCGTCAAACTCAGCAACGAGGGTGCATCGCAATTGCGTACTAGCAGTACCATCGGCTCTGGCATGATGGGCTTTGCTGGGGCTTCAAGCAGCAGCTTTGCACCAGAAGAGGTTGTGCGGCAAGTGGGGACTGTCACGCCAGAACATTATGCCCATGCTCAGGGATTGCTGGCCCAGTTGCCGGAGTCTTTGCGGGCGGCGCTGCGGGAGCCAATGGGGGCGATCGCCACCCTATACTCGCTGTTCCTAGACACCCAAGACCCTGCCATCCGCGATCGGCAAATGCAGCACCTCAATCAATCATTATCAGAAGAGCAGTTGGCGAAGATTCTAGAGCACGACCTCGATGTGCGGTTGCTAGACCTGCGCCTAAGGCTCCCACTAGTAGATTTAGCCGTCCCTGCCCTGCGTCAGTGCTCACCGGACACACTCCGCAGCCTCCTCGACAATGTAGAAGCCCTCGCAAATGCCGATGGCAAATGGACACTGAGTGAATTTGCGCTCTTCTTAGTGCTCCAACGGCGTTTGGATTCGTCTTTGTTCCCCCATCGTGAAACGCCCATCCAATACCAATCCCTCAGCCAAGTTTGGCCCGATTGCCTTGCCGTGCTGGCAGCCCTTGCCAGTGCAGGCGGGGGAAAAGTGGAGGCGATCGCCTATGCCTTCCGGTGCGGGGCGTTTAAGCTCCCAGGGGCAACCCCCCAATCTATCCCAGAAGCCCCTCCCCATTGGACTTTAGGGACATTGCCCCATCACTTAGAACGCTTGCGACAGGCCGCCCCAAAGCTCAAACAGTCTGTGATTAATGCATGCGCCCATACCGTGTTACTAGACAATGAGGTGACAGTTCAAGAATCCGAACTGTTGCGGGCCATTACCATTACTCTAGACTGCCCCATTCCCCCGTTTCTGAACTCGGCCCGTGCTTAAAAGTCGGCGACATACATAATGTGATCTCACTCACCGCGAGCCTTGAGCAGACTGGTATAACTTCATTGAAGTAAACCCATTGAAGTAAACCCATTGAAGTAAACACTGACCGAACAGCACTCGTATATTTATTTCTTATTATTTTTAACTCACCTGTATGTCTATAAAAATTGCCTTAACACTGGGCGTATTGGTCTTGGCCCTCGTCTTTTTTGCAGCGGAATGGCTACCTATGGACTTAACGGCCCTAGGGATTACCGTCCTTTTAATGATGCTAGGGCTGATCTCGCCAGATGATGGCATTGCAGGTTTTAGTAACTCAGCCACCATTACGGTTATGGCAATGTTCATTGTTAGTGAGGGCATTTCCCGAACTGGGGCACTCCAATTCTTGTCCGAGTGGCTATTTAAATTGGGCGGGCGAAACCCAAGTCGTCAAATTTTAGCCTTGGGCGCAGTGATTGCCCCCATTCACTGTTTTATCAACAATGCCTCCATTGTGGCGGTGTTTCTGCCTTTGGTTGAAGAATGGGGCCAAAGAAGACGGATTTCTGTCTCTAAGCTTTTGATGCCGCTCTCCTACGTCACTATCTTGACTGGGATGATTACCGTGATTGGTACGTCCACCAGTATCTTGGCCAGTAGTTTGGCCGACAAAAAAGGGCTGGGTGCCTTTGGCCTGTTTCAATTTGCCGACATCGGGATTCTGACGTCTTTGGTGGGGGTGATGTACTTGGCGATCGCCACCCCCCGTCTGCTGCCAGAGCGCAAACCCGTCACGAGTGACAACCTGAGCGAAGACTACAAACTCAAGGGTTATGTCTATGAAGTCACCTTGCCACCAGGGTCTAAGTTAATTGGACAAACCCTCAACAAGAGCGGTGTTCAACGCAAATTCGACCTGGATGTGATCGATCTGATTCGCGATGGGGTTTCCTTTGCCCAACCTTTTTCTGACAAACCGCTTTGCGCCGGAGACATTCTGATTGTGCGCGGAAGTAAGGATGATTTAATCAAAATCCGGGATGAACGCGGCATCGACATTTTGCCCGATGTTCAATTTCAAAAAGATGGATTCAATCCTACCCTGACCTCCGATGAAGATGGCATGGCAGAAGTCATGGTGTTGGCAAACTCCAACCTAGTGGGATCAACCTTAAAAGACGTTCGCTTTCGGCAACGCTATAACTCCACCGTCCTCGCCATTCGCCGAGGGGAAGACCTGGTACGAGAGCGTTTAGGCCAAGTTTCCCTTCGATTTGGGGATATGTTGCTGGTACAAGGCCCCAAGCAAAGTTTACTCGGGTTGCAAACCAGTCAAGATTTGCTCCTCACCGAGCAGCGTGATGTAGAAATGCTGCGCAGAGATAAGGCTCCCATTGCCTTTGCGATCGTGTTTTTGGTTGTTATCTTGTCAACCTTGCCCACAATGCCCATTCACCTCGGGTCTTTCACCTTCAAAGGGTTCCCCATTATTGTAAATGCGTTGATGGGAGCCTTTTTGATGGTGGTAACGGGGTGTCTGAAGCCTGGGGAAATTTATCGCTCTGTGCGGTGGGACGTAATTTTTGTGCTGGCGGGGATTATTCCCCTAGGCACTGCGATGGAGAAATCGGGTCTCATCCAGATTATTGCCGACAACTTGACGATTTGGGGCCAAGGGCTTTCGGGCTATTGGCTCTTGACACTGTTTTACTTTGTGTGTTCCGTGTTGTCGGCCTTTTTATCCCATGCCGCCGCAGTGGTGTTGATGCTCCCGTTAGGGGTGGATGTTGCCAAGGCACTTCACTTAGACCCGATGGCTTTTGTTTACATCATTACCTTTGCATCTTCAAATACTTATTTAACGCCCATTGGCTATCAGACCAATATTATGGTGTATGCTTCGGGCGGCTATAAGTTTTTCGACTTCACGAGGCTGGGTGCTCCATTACACATCATATTGATGTTTTTAACGCCATTACTCGTAATTTGGTTGAAAGGGATTTGATGCTCAAGAACAATGGGATGCAGTATATGTAGGGTTACAATCCAGAGTACTCAACTTTGTGATGATGATATTCTACAAGCAAAGTCCGAAGCGAATCTCGTGGCACCGTTCCTTTATATTGAGAGTCATTGCTACCCTGGTTAACTCATCAAGGTACGATACTCGACCTTGGTTTTCATACCGATCAAATAAAACATAGTAAGGAACCCGCAAAATTTGCTCATAGACCTGCCACTTTGTTGAGGGCTGATTCATCTCTCGCAGCGTCTGCCCCAAATCCTCCGCCTCAGTCCCTGGAGACAATAGCTCCACCACAAAAAGGGAGCTACTCCTTCTTGACAAATCACATAGCTCCAGCATAAATCGGCCTGTTATGGGCTGGCTTAACACCCAAAACCAAAAATCAATCCGGTCGTTTATGCCATTGAGGATACTTAGCATCGTAGTAAAGATTTAGATCTGACCCCATAAACATTTGCTCAGCCGGACGTTGTGCAGACCGACAGGTCTCACGCAAAAGCTGGGGCTGAAAGTCATGGAACTCGTCTGGCAAACCCAATTCCTCAGGATCTTCACTCGGAAGATCATACATTTTGGGGAGAGTCTGATGAGGGGCGAGGGGATATATGCTATCCATACTCAAAACTTCAGTGCAATAGTCCTAAAGTAGCATTCTTTCTAGGGTGGACTGGGTGTTGGGAGAGAAGCGATCGCCATTCAAAAACTAAGCACGCTCAGTGATAGGCAGATCTGGGGGTAGGATAATTGGCAGTGCGATCGCCTTAAGGCAAGGCTACAGACCAAAGATCAAGAAATTAACAGCCGCACCTGTAGCACCAAAAATCGCTAGGATACGGTACCGTTAATCGTTAAAAGGCTTCTAGGGCAGCTTATGAAACCCTGACAAAATCATTAATATCTTGCAAAGCAGTGTTGGAGATGGCAACTTTGATTACGCTATTGGTATGGGGCCAGGCATGGATTTCCTCGATTTCTAACCTGCCTTTAACGCCCTGCGAAACTCCACGGCAGCATCAAATTGATCATTCATCAAGGCACAGCGCACTAAAAGATCAATCTCTAAATTGGGCAGTACAACACTGCGACTAACTGGCTCATATTCTCCATCCTGAAAAGAGTAGAGCCGCAGTGTTTCGCCCTCCCAAAACCAAACCTCAGGAGTCTCTAACCCTTTGTAGACCTCTAGCTTGTC
>JANLSD010000431.1:0-27955 GCA_031362245.1 Acaryochloridaceae cyanobacterium OTE_25_metabat_464
GAATTTCTAACAATTTGGCAATCCTTACGTGTCCCACCTGAAACCATCCAGAGAACAAAATTTTATATTGGTTCTAATACAGACGATAGACGATTCGGTATTGCTGGAATCGCCTTCAAACAGCAAACCCTCAAAATTACCCATTTATCCTGGAAAAAGCATGAATGGTCACCAGATAGCCTTGACTATTACGCCTTCGCACAAAGATCAACTCTCAAGAGTATGCCCTACCGTGCAATCGTCGCAGTCCCGATCATCGACAATACCAACCCAAATCAATGCCTAGGAATATTGTGTTTAGACAGTATGGATCCACAAGCTTTTGATTCTAAAAGAGTCCAAGATGGCCTACGATCCGTTGCAGATCGCATCTCAGCCACCCTGTTAATTCTAGAAAATCATAGCTAGCGAATATCGTCAGTACGTGCTACAAACCCATTATTAATGGATAAACGCAGTTAACCGATTGAACATTGCCCTTGAAACACGGCTCACTCGACCAAGTTCAAGCGTCACAGCATTGTAATCCGTCATATACCGACGTTCAGCTTCACGAAACTCGGAATGGCTAATTTTTCCAGCCATATAGTCATTAGAGGCTTGAATAAGGTTCCGATGACGCTCCTCTGGACTCATAGATTTAGTTTTATCTTGAGCATTGAGTAAGGTCATACATCCATTTCCTTAAAAAATCCTTGAGTTAGAAGCGACTACACTGATTATTCCCACGCAGCGTAATGAATATAATAGCGCTTCAGCGGATCCGCAATATTAACGGAGTTGACATACAGACTTTAACGGGACTGGCGGGACTCGAACCCTCGACCTATCGCTTAGGAGGCGATCGCTCTATCCATCTGAGCTACAGCCCCAGACATCTGGGATGTCCTCATCTTATCATTTGAATCTAAGCCCGTGCTAAACGCCCTGGAGTTCAGTCAGACGCTCCAAAACCTCTGTACTGTGCACCGCAGGGGCAACCTTGACCATCCGCTCTCGCAGCACACCATCGGGGTCAATAATAAACGTATGGCGCATGGACAAATAGCCCATCCAAGACCCATACGCCTTACTCACCGAGCCATCCTCATCCGCCAAAAGCGGAAACTTAAGCCCTTCAGCACCACAAAACTCAGCATGGGTTTTCACCGAATCTGCACTTACTCCAACCACCTGAGCATTTTTGGCCTGGTACTTCGTCAAATCTCTTTGAAACCGCTGGGCTTCAACCGTACAGCCCGGCGTGAAATCTTTGGGGTAAAAGTACAGCACCAACCATTTCCCGCGAAAGCTAGATAGCGACAGTTGGCTCTTGCCATCGTTCGTCGGTAGCGTAAATGCTGGGGCAGACTCATTCAACGGGGGCATTTGCCCACCCATTGCCCAGGCGGGAGCCATCGGTAACAACAGCGTTAAGCACAGCGCGCCCAAAATCAAACCGTAGCGCAAAAGCCGCCGTAACCTAGCCATGAGTCCTCCCGTAATTAACCCCTGGCTTCAATGTTTACATAAATTTACATTTTTGTGTCACGGGGTGGTCGTCCTTGTTCTGCCAAAGTTTTCCAGCCGGAGTACCAAAGCTGCCGATCCCTAAGGGTTTTGGCATTCAGCCAAAAGCGCACCGATGGATCGCAGGAAGAAACCATCTCAGCAAAAACGATGCCTTTCTCATTTTTGCGGCTAACCACTTCAAAATGACGCCACCCAAACGTAGGCTCCGTTGCCGTCCACTTAGAACCCATCAGAAACGGATATTTTGTCTTTTTCACGGTTACAGACGCAGGGCAGGCTTAATTTCCAATTGGTTGAGCAGCCGATCAATGTCAACGTGCTTTTTAAAAAGCTGCTGAATACATTCCACCTTAATGGTTTCGCTAAAGCGGGCTTCGCTAAAGGCTTTGTCCACAATCTCAACGGTGGTGAGGGTATCTAAATCCACCGAGAGCACTGGCACTTCAAGATCTTCAGCCCGATTAATCACAATAGGGTTGGGTGAAAAATGACCCGTCAAAATGAGGCAGTTGGTCGAGGATTCCAGCGCCGCAAGCTGGATATCCGTGCGATCGCCCCCCGTCACCACCGCCATATTATGGGCGCGGTTAAAGTAGCGCAGGGCTGAATTCACGTTCATTGCGCCAATGCTAAGCTGCTCAACCATCAGGTTAAGGCGATCGCCACAGCATAAAACCTCAGCATTGAGCTGGTGCACCATCTCCCGCACGCTAATGCTGCGCAGCAAGGGGTGACTAGGGATTTGTCCAAACACAGGGATGTTGTGCTGCTCCAAAAAGGGCACCACAAACTCAACTACAGCGGGCGCAAGCTTCTCGGGCACGTCATTGAGGATGACCCCACCCAGGCGATCGCCCAAATGCATCTGCGCCAACAACAGCTCATCGACCACCGCCAAAGACTGACATTGCGCCATCAACAACACTGTCGCCCCAAGCTGATCCGCCTGCTGTAAAAGGGAATACCCAAAAAGCCGTCCTTCCGCCAAGGTGCTGGGTCCTTCCAATAACACGAGATCATGATCGGTGTTGGATAAAGATACCGACCCAGGGGCCGCCTTTTGACCTGACTGAAGCTGCTTTTGAACATGAGCACCATTGACCGTCAGCAAGGACGGCACAATTTGTGGCGGCGTCAGACCCAGTGCCGAAACAATAAACTGCACATCTGAATCGATCTCCGACGGCTCCGCCGCATCTAAGTTCAAACTCAAAGGCTTGCCATAGGCAAAGGTAATGCCCCGATCCAAAATCTGTGGACCTAGCCCTAAAACAGCAGCGGACTTTCCGCTATGGGCTGCAATAGAACCAATTAGCAACTGCTTTGCCAAATGTGGCACACCCTCACTCCCTTCGTCTCTAAAAAGCTCCCAACGATGCAGTCTAACAGCTTTTAGTCTTATGCAAAATAGACTTGTTCAATAAGACTAGGTTTTAGGCTTTGCTCGAATTGGAGCATTCACACTCACCACTTACGCTGATTGTCTCACATTCTGCTAAGGCCCGCTTGAGTTGATTAAGCCTCTAATTTCAACAGCTTTCGATAAAACGTCTGGGAAAAATCGGCGATTTTAGAGCGCTTGTAGTCCACTAACACATCAATTAAAAACCCAACAAACTCAAAGTTGGTCAAGGTCACTTCATAGCTTAAGTCGGCGTCTCCACTAAACTGAAGGCGGCACCGCGTTAAGTCCGCTGGCAACGGCAAGACACTCCAGGTTGCCAAAAAGGGAATGCTTTCGCCACCGTCAATGGCACGCTCTCCCTCAAGGTTTCCATGCTGATACAGCGTCATGGCTATTGCAAGCATGTCTCTTCGAGTCCCCTGGTAATAGGGGAGGTACATCGAAACATCACGGCTTGGCGCGGGTTGAAGTGAACTTAATAGCTGGCCCATTCTTAATATTTCCTATACAACAAGGTTGAGTTTAGTGTCTCTAGCATCCACGCTACGGTAAAAACGAGGGCTTAGCCCCATCACGATTCGTTTAGGCATAGGCTCATCTAGGGTATGGTGTTACCAAGGTAAGCTCAGTTTTTGTCAGCGCTGTTTTGCTGAACCTGTATGACTATTGAACCCAAATTACACTTCAAATTGCAGTCCAAAACGACTCAAGGTATCAAAAAGCGAGTGGGCTTTTTAAAGGTTTCCCTTTACAACCCCAAGGCTGTCATCTCTGTGTCATTGATGGACGTCATGCCTGGAAGGCAATGGTCTGAAATGGGTTTAATAGAACTGTCCAGACAATCATTCCTTCAGAAGGGTTGAGGTTTAATTCGTGCTGAAGGTTTCCGAAGAAGGCGTGTGGCCAAGTGACTCCGATTGGCTTCAAGATTATCCTAAAAGTGAAGGCCGACGACGCAAGGCTGCTTTGCTATTAATCTTAGTGTGGGCCACCATCTTTACGCTTCACCTTAACCCTATCGGTCAATGGGTTCCCGCTGGCCTGGCAATCATCATGGGGATTCATCTGATCCGGCTCTTATTCACTCGCCCAGCCCCCATTCCCAGCCCCTTGTCGCTAGATCCATCAACAGATGCCCACCCTTTTGTGTCGTTGGTTGTGTCTGCCAAAGACGAGGAGGCGGTGATTACGACCTTGGTGGAAAAGCTATGTGCGCTTGAGTATCCAGCCCAGCGCTACGAATTATGGGTTGTGGATGACAACAGCGGCGATCGCACCCCGCTCCTCCTCGCCTCACTGGCCCAGCGCTATCCCCATTTTCACTGGCTCCAACGTGGGCCTGAGGCTAGGGGGGGTAAGTCTGGTGCCCTCAATCAAGTGTTGCCCCTGCTCAAGGGTGATTTCATTGGCGTTTTTGATGCCGATGCCCAAGTCTCAGGGGATCTAATCCAAGCCGTCCTCCCCTACTTTGACCCCGCAGAGGTGGGCGCGGTGCAGGTGCGAAAGGCGATCGCCAACGCAGAGGTCAACTTCTGGACAAAAGGCCAGAGCATCGAAATGATATTTGACTCCTTTCTCCACGAACGCAGGCATACCCTAGGCGGTATTGGCGAACTCCGAGGCAATGGCCAATTTGTGCGCCGTACAGCCCTAGAACGCTGCGGCGGCTGGAATGAAGACACCATCACTGATGACCTAGACCTAACCTTCCGCCTTCACCTAGACGGTTGGAATATTGCTTCAGTGGCCTCACCCTTCGTCCAAGAAGAAGGCGTAACCCGTACCCTTGGTTTATGGCATCAACGCAATCGCTGGGCCGAAGGCGGCTATCAACGCTATCTAGACTACTGGCCTTTGCTCCTCAACAATCGAATGGGGTTTCAGAAAACGGTAGATCTCTTGATTTTCTGGATTATCCAGTACATTTTGCCCATTGCGGTCATTCCTGATACTTTAATTTCGACTTGGTATGGTCAGCCCCCTCTACTACTGCCCCTTTCCCTCTTAACAAGCAGCCTTTCCTTGATTGGGATGTTTTCCGGTCTCAATCGGGTTCGCTCTCTTCAGCATCAGCCCTTCAACCTCGTTCAACTAACCTTTGGAGCAATTCTCGGGACAATCTATATGGCCCATTGGCTGGTAGTAGTTGCCAGTGTCACCGCCCGCATGTCCATTCGCCCCAAGCGCTTTAACTGGGTTAAAACCGTTCACATTGGGGCTACGTCTGTGCCAACGTCCTCAAATTTTCCATAGATCAAATACAACACTAATAGCTATCGTGGTAGATTTCTATCAATAGAAGCTATCCGATAGGAATCGTCTTTGTGAAGCAAGTTACCTTTCATCAACTCAAAGTTTTTGAAGTCACCGCACGGCGGGGTAGTTTCACAAGAGCAGCAGAAGAGTTATTTTTGACTCAGCCCACGGTTTCAATTCAGATGAAGCAACTGACCAAAGCCGTTGGGTTGCCGTTGTTTGAGCAGGTGGGAAAGCGCCTCTATCTAACCGAAGCAGGAAAAGAACTCCTGAGCACCTGTCAAGATATTTTTGAGCGCCTAGAACAGTTTGAGATGACCGTCTCAGACCTTCAGGGACTGCAAAGAGGCCAGCTTAGACTTTCGGTAATCACCACGGCTAAATACGTTATTCCAAGGTTGTTAGGGCCGTTCTGTCAGCAGTATCCCGGCATTGATGTAGCGCTGATTGTGACCAATCATGAGCACATCCTAGAACGACTGAGAGATAATCTTGACGACCTCTATATTCCCAGCCAGATGCCGGAGAATATGGATGTTCACTGTCATCCTTTCTTAGAGAATCCCCTCGTCGTAATGGCCTCTCGAAATCATCCCTTAGCGGGCGAAGCCCATATTCCGATCGAGCGCCTTAATAACGAGCCGTTTATTATGCGAGAGCTGGGGTCTGGCACGCGGCAAGCCGTTGAACAACTGTTTGAGGCCCACAATATTTCCATCAAAGTCCGTCTTGAATTGGGCAGCAACGAAGCCATTAAGCAAGCCATAGCAGGAGGACTGGGAATTTCGGTTCTATCCCGTCACTGCATGGCCCTGGAAGGCGAAGGGGGACAAATTGCGCTGCTGGATGTTGAACATTTTCCCATTCAAAGACATTGGAACATTGTGCACCCTAAGGGCAAGAACCTCTCTGTTGTCGCCCGTACATTCTTTAAGTATTTACAGACTGATGGCAAACGTGTACTTCAGGAAACAGCCCTTTTGTAGTGATGAATACAGGGCCATGACTGAAGGCAAGTCAATAAATAAGGCTCTTTTGATGAATACCCTAGCGATTGAAATCGCTGGCGTTAAAATTTATGCTTTCAACCATTTAAGGGACAGCGTAGAGTCTGTAGCGAACCTAAGAAAGGTATGACGACGATTGTCCCAAATGTGTTCAAGTCAAGGGTCAAGTTCTAAAGAAAGTCCTTTCGGTATCAATAGCGTCCTTTCCTCAATGCCTATAGACAAAGGATTAGGCCTGCTGATTTGCGCCTTGCTCTTTCAAGACAAGTTGCCGTTTCGAGGACTTGACCGAGCTATACGGGGGGATCGATAGCCCATTTAGATTATAAACACAGAATAAGATTTTAGGACAGAGAAATCATAGGAATTTAATTTATTTAGGTGCATTAGTCTCAAAAAAAGCAATTATCAGCGCTTTGTCTGACTCAGAATGCTTGAATTTGCGTTCTGTAAGGTACGCCTAAATTTCTAAAATCTTGAGGGCTTCGGTTGACTTCGATGATTTCTGAAAAATTTAGAAGCCCATTGCGGCTGCGACGGAGCCTAAGTTTGCAAAATGCCCTGGTGGAAGCCTGGTGCTTTTTGCTTAAGGGCAATGCCTGGATCCTTGAGTCCATTTCCGGTCAGGACATAAACCACGGTTCCACCCGCAGGCACTTGAGCCTTCATGATAGAGCTAAGTAGATTCGTCTCTTCGGTTCACCCCAATTGGCCTCTTCCCCTCACGAAAACTTTGAATGCAGCGGTTTTGGGCCTTAAAGCCTGCCTTGCCTAAGTTGACCTTGAAGGCAACAGTCTCTTTTTAATTTGTCACATAGATTGCGATTTTGAAGACGGCTTGGCGCTACAATAACTCGGTGAGCGTATCAATAAGTATAAATAACTAGTCAAATGTCTGTTATTAACCCTGTAAGATTCTCTATTTCAGAAACCCCTGTCTCTATTGACGATCAGGCTGTTGATGAGCGGACTGCACGCACCATTCAACAACAGTACCAAGTCAATCATCAAGAGGAGTTTTTGCGCCTGAGAGCACAAGTTGAAGCGCTCCTGTCAGAGCTTCAATCTATTGCTGTCAATGACTCAAACTCTGATTCAAGGCTCGCACTCTAGTCTAAATCGAGCTGAGCTTGTCTCCAGTTTACCTGAGGTGCTGCTTAGTCGTTTTCTGTGACCGTGTTTTTATCCCAAATTTTAAATAACAAAATTTATCAGATCTTACGCCATGCCCCTATTCTCTACGGGGTGTGGCCTTTTTTTCACTATTCTGCAATCAGCAGGGGATTGAGGCGTGGTGGAAAGAAAAGCTGCTAGGCTACGAAGAGTGTTGATGCTCTTTTGATTTACCGGACTTTTGCGCCAAGATACTTCTGGTTATGTCTAACCTAAATGTGTCAAAACACCCGAGCGTTCTGCCTTTAAGTCAGCCCTTAGACTTTGGTCATTGTTATCCCTGTCCAGTTTGCCGCCATGGGGACATTGAGGGGTTATTTTTAGTCGATGCGTTTTCCTGTGGATTCTGTCGCCATATTTTTACCGTCGATAGTTTGCACCAGCACCTATGTCTAGAGGATACGGCTCAGCCCCTGAAATGGCGGTGGACGGGCGATCGCTGGGTGTCTGCGCGAAGCATCATCACGGAGGAGTCACGGGCCTTGCTGTGGGGATTGAGTTTGGCGTTTGTTCTACTACCGCCAGCATTGGTTTGGCTTACCAATTATACTTTTCCACCATTACCCAACCAGGAAGGGCCATCATTCCCGTTGCTGTGGACGGGGCTAGCCTTTTTGTCCCATGCCTCAATTGTGGTCTGGTTCTGCCTGGAATATTATCAGATTCCGCTTTATCTTATTTTCAGACTCTATGTTCAGAGGCTGTTTCAGCCTGTGTTAAGTCGCTAACTCCAATCATCGCTCATTCCCGTCAATGGAGTTGAGGGAACAGTGTCTCAATCTCCCACTGAGCGGCAGTTTGGCTCAGATGGGCTAACTCGTAGTCCGCTTGATGGGGCAAAATACCCAGAATGGGGCAACGGGTAAACGATTCTAAAAGGGTCGGAGAGGCCCATTGCTCAATATCTTGGGTGGAGCAGGGTTCAGGACAGCTCAAGATGAGTCCCCGCAGGTTAACGCGGGTCTGCTGGGCTAGGGCGACCTGGGCGATCGCCTGCCCTAATGCCCCCAGACGCACCGGAACCACCAACACCATCGGTAACTTCCAGTCAAAGGCCAGGTCAGCCACGGTGAGTTCATCGGTGATGGGCGAACCCAGACTGCCAACCCCCTCCACCAGAATCCAATCATGGGTCTGTTGAAGCCCCTCAAAGGTTTGCCAAGCTAAACCTAGGTCAACGGACTTACCTTCAGCGGCGGCAGCTAAGGGGGGAGCCAAGGGGGCTTCAAAATAGAGTGGCGTGATTTGCTCCAGGGTTTGAGTAAGCTGAAAGCGCTCGGCATAATGCTCGCGATCGCCCACCCCAGACTGAAGGGGCTTAAAAATGGCGACACGCTGCTGGGGATAGAAGCGATTGAGATAGCCTGCCAGTGCAGACGTTATCCAGGTTTTTCCAACCCCAGTATCCGTGCCGCTAATGAGAAGAGAAGTTGCCACAGTGTATCCATCACAGAATGTTCAAAGCAATGAGGCGACACCTCAGGATTAAAAATCGGTGGCCCCACTAAGTTTCTACTATGGCATCAACGTCGATCCAGGAGGACACTCTACAGATGTAGTTACCGCACTCGGCATAGACGTAAACTCGGGTGGAGTTTTTGAGGGAGTATTGGTCTCACAGATCCCTGAGACCAGACTGGTCGCTTGGCCTGAACCCATCTTGAAGACAACGCCGGTATAGCTTTTTAATTCGGTTTGGTTAGCGGTTGCCGTTACTATCGCAACGCTTGGGTTTGACATAGGTTCAATCTGGTACGTAAAGAATCTACCCGGTTGAAGCTTTAGCCCCAGAGCATCGATGGAGTTTGCAAAGCTGCCATTCTCCCGTGCATAGGCTTCCTGAGTCTTATTGATAGTCCCCAAGATTGATTTTGCTTCAGCCGTTCTCGCCTTACCCACTTGGTTAAGAAAAGACGGCAAAGCAATGGCCAGCACCATCAAAAAGAGAAACCCGCCACAGCCGAAACAACCACAGCCTCCTAAAATCCAGACAAATACTGGTACACCTTTCTTTGGGGAGGCCGAAGACATTGAACCACTCGATGCTTGAGTCATGATGAATACTTTCTTTAGGCGGAATTGAGCGCCCACTAAATTTACATAGAGTGGTATGTAAGGTCTTGCTAATTTTGTGAAATTAGCATTGGGCCATGATGCTTCTAGGTCTGAGATTCCGATTAACTTGATTACCGCAGCACGCGCTAAGCTATGCTGGATCGTGTTTTGAAGAAAATTTAGTGCAGATGCCTGAAGATCAACTATTTCAAGAAGACTTTCGTTTGATCACGGTTCATCTGCATCAGCTTATAGATCAGGCTCAAGCAGACCCCGTTGCCTTACTAAAAATCCTACGGTTTCTCGAGTCCTTGCACAATGAGGTGCGAGAGCTTCACTTTCAACCCGCGCTCCCCATCCATCGCCATGAGCTTTACGCCATGTTGCGAGAAATAGAAGCAGAAGGTGGATGGCCGTACATACCGCGTATGCAGCTAAGAGATATTTTGGCGAGTGATACTGCGCAAAAGATAACCTTAGAAGATGCAGACGAAGGTTGGAAATAACCACTGTTATTGTTCACACCCCTCGCCTTAAATCTTCCATTCCTGGGCTTTTTACCTTAGATTTAACGTAAAAAGCCTATTCTAAAGCATCTAAATCAATGGCTCGAGAACCGCCCTGTTGCAGCAGCAGCAACAGGTTGCGGAGCTGAGACCAAACCAGAATCCCCGTTATCAGTGTCAATACAACTGATGTTATGTAGCTAAACTGGAGCGGCAGGCCGAAAATATACAGCCCAGAGGCTAAAAATATCCAAATTCCGGCACAAATCCCCAAAAACGGCACTAAAAGAGAAAAGCCCTGTAGTTCCTGCAAAACTCGAGTGGAGCGAGTCTCAGACCATTTTTGAACAGCTTGCCTTAAGGTCACTTCAAAGGCTCGACCACAGGTGATGCCTGCAAATAGGCCGAAAAAGAGTAAAAAATAAGGGGGATCATAATACATGAGGCTGAGCGTTCCCTGGAGGCATTTATTAAGGCTTGAATAGGTTTGATCCTACCACTTCATCAAACGTTACAAGTTTTGTTTTAATGTCGTTTGCCACCCACGATTTGCGTTTCCCGCGCACCGGATGGCTTGACGGAAGCGGGTGTGGTGGCCCAAGGAGTTAAATTTGCCACCAGATCTCCTGAAAAATCGGCCAGTGCGCCAAAGGCCGCGTTCATCAGTTTGCTAGGGTGGAGATCGGGTTGAATGAGTGCCCACAGGCGCTGCACCTCTGCGGTGTGCAGGCGATCATCTTCGGTGAGGGCCAAGATGATTTGCCGACGCAGAAACTGGCTTTCTTCGGAGAAGAGGTATTGCAGCCCCATTTGGGCCGTGGGGACGATATCGAAGGACTGGTCGGAACGGGCGATCGCAATCAGATTCTCCAGCCGTTGCCACTGGAACTTGCCGTCTTTGAACAGCACCTCAATTAGACGACGGCGGAACTCAGGGGATTCTTCGGTCAGCAGGCGCTTAGCAATGTAGGGGTAGCTAATCTCCACAATTTTGAAATCGGGGTTTAGACAAAGGGCAACACCCTCTTGAGTGACCAGAGAGCGAATAATGAGGGCAAACTTGGCTGGAATCCGAAACGGATACTGAAACATCAAATCCGAGAACCGATCCGTCGCAACCTTGAAGTTAAACTCACCCACGCTGGAGCCGACCACATCGGCAAACACGCATTCTAGAGCCGGAATAATGGGGGTAACATCGGTCTCAGCGGTGAGAAAACCAAGCTTGATAAAATCTTGGGCCAGAAGCTCATAGTCTTGATTGACCAGATGAACCAGGGCATCCACCAGATTTTCTTTGGTCTGCTGGTTGAGCTGATCCATCATGCCAAAGTCGATGTAGGCCATGCGACCATCGGGCATCACAAACAAATTGCCAGGGTGAGGGTCGGCGTGGAAAAACCCAAACTCTAGGAGCTGCCGTAAACTGGACTCCACCCCAACCCGAATCAGGTTGTCTGGGTTTAGGTTGGCATCCACAATGCACTGAGTAGCGGACAGCTTAAACCCATCAATCCACTCTAGAGTGAGCACCTTACGGCTGCTGTACTTCCAATGAATTGCCGGAACCTTCACCTCTGGAGAATCTTCAAAATTACGAGCAAATAGCTCTGCGTTTAGACCTTCGTTGTGGTAGTCAATCTCTTCAAAGAGCTTTACCCCAAATTCATCTACAACGCTGGTGAGGTCGTGGCTGAGGTTGACGGGTAGCCAGCGTCCAATCACTTTGACGGCATAGCGAATCAGAAAAAGGTCGAGGGTTAGTTTTTTTTCTAGGTTCGGCCTTTGCACCTTAATGGCCACGGTCTGACCACTATAGAGCCGACCTTTATAGACCTGGCCTAAGCTTGCCGCCGCCACTGGCTTTTCAGAAATTTCTTGAAAGGCATCCTCTACAATACAGTTCAGCTCACGTTCAATGATGGCAAAGGCTTGCTCTGTGGGAAAGGCGGGCACCTGATCTTGCAGCAGGGTGAGCTGTTCTAGATAGTCCTGGCGTACCAGATCTGGGCGGGTTGACAATGCCTGCCCAATTTTAATGAACGTGGGTCCTAGGTGTGTCAACAGTTTGCGTAACTGCATGGCCCGTAGGGGTAGATTGAGTTCCGTGTGCCCCATGGATTTGTCGAGCTGGATACCCCAGACAAACCAGCCAAATAGGAATGTAACTTGGAGCGATCGCCCTATAATTTTCCAGGGACGCCAGTGATAGTAGCGCTTAATGGCATCGGGATTGTACTGTTTGACAATCGTACTGCTGCGGGATGTTTCCCTACCGAGTGAAGACTCAACCACAGGGTCTTTATGCCTCGTCTTAACGCTATTTTCTAAGGTGCGCGCTTGCCGCATTTGCACTTTGATTGACCAAGCTTAAGTATTTAGACTTAGCTGAACAAAGCTTATCTTTACTTAAATATAGTATAGAAAACT
The DNA here is from genome assembly GCA_031362245.1 of Acaryochloridaceae cyanobacterium OTE_25_metabat_464. GTDB lineage: Bacteria > Cyanobacteriota > Cyanobacteriia > Thermosynechococcales > Thermosynechococcaceae > JAAURS01. Next base: position 12,345 of record JANLSD010000431.1, read on the forward strand.
ACAAACAAGTAATTAAACTCATCCAGAAAACCGGGCTTAGCACTCCCCAGCCCCTGCGCCTAAAACCTCCAGCACCACCAAATTATCGCGGTGAACGACTGTTTCAGCGCCAGCATAGCCCAAGAGCGCCGGAATCTCTTCAGAGTGATGACCGCGAATCTGCTCCAGTTCTACGCTGCTGTAGTTGACCAGCCCTCGCGCAATTTCTTGTCCCAGCTCATCACACAGGCGCACAGGCTCTTGCCCCTCAAACTCTCCCGTTACCTTGAGGATGCCCGCCGCCAACAAGGATTTTCCTTGGGACAAGATGGCTCTGATGGCCCCACCGTCTAAAACCAAATCCCCAGTCGGGATTAACGTATGGGCAATCCAATGCTTACGGGCGTTGATAGGCTCAGGGTGAGGCAAAAACTGAGTGCCAATCATTTCCCCTGCCACAATGCGAGCAATATTTTCTGGGTTTTGGCCCCGCATAATTACCGTGCGGACGCCAGCATCTGTGGCGATCGCCGCTGCCGAAATCTTGGTTGCCATGCCACCCGTCCCCCATCGTGATCCGCGATCACCCGCCTGTACCTGAAGCGTGACCAAATCATCCATCTTTTTGATCACAGAAATAGGGGTCGCATCGGGGTTCGTGCGCGGATCGGCAGAATACAGAGAATCCACATCCGTCAGTAGAAAGAGCCAGTCTGCATGGACGAGGCTGGCCACCAACGCCGAGAGCGTATCATTATCGCCAAACTTCAGCTCATCCACCGCCACTGTGTCGTTCTCATTCACGATGGGAATGACGCCTAGATTCAACAGCGCCTGAAATGTGTTGTAGGCATTGAGATAGCGCCCCCGATCTGCTAAGTCACCTCGGGTCAGAAGGACTTGGGCGATCGGCTGCTGCACCACACTAAAGAAATCATCATAAATCCGCATCAGACGGCCCTGTCCCACTGCGGCTACCGCCTGTTTGAGCGCCATTGTACGAGGCCGTTCCGTTAGCTTGAGGCGAGCGCAGCCAACTCCCACGGCCCCCGAAGACACCAGTACCACTTGGTATCCTTTGGCTCTTAGCTGACTCAACTGTTCTACCAGCGCTGCGATCGTCGCCAAAGCTAGATGTCCAGTGTCTGGCTGGGTGAGGCTGGAAGTCCCAATTTTGACAACGATCGTTTGACCCATCGGTTTTGCTATCTGCGCCCAACATCCAAATATAGCAATAGGCCAGTCCTTACTTTCGCAAGGACTGGCCTACCACAAACATATTTTGATTAATATATTTAGAGCCTTTATTCGGCTGGCTCCATTTGAATACAATTATTCTGCCAAACTTTTCAGGTAATCCTGCTATCCATAATCTTTTTTTTAGATTTGATCCCCCGCCTCACAAATCCGGCCACGCTTCAACGGGGATCATTACAGAGCAGTCTTTTGAGCTACACCTTAAAGGTTGCCCCAAGCAGTCGAGAGAGCCAAATTTCAAAGGAACGAATCCAGCTAATTTTTCTACGGGTGCTCCTAGGATCTCGCATGGGTTCCACCAGTACGGTAAACATGCCCAATCGATTTCCAACCAGGACATCGGTGAATAGGCGATCGCCCACCATCCCCACTTCATGGAGCGGCAGATTCATATCGCTCACGGCCTGCCGCACTTTTTTTCGAGAGGGTTTGCGCGCCCCAAAAATATAGGGCAATTCCAATACCCCTGCCACCCGACGAATACGAGCATGGCTAAGGTTATTGCTCACCAGAGAAACAGAAACCACCTGCTTAATCTCTTCCATCCAGACCTTTACTTCCGGCGGCACAATGGCAGAACGGGTAGAGATGACGGTATCGTCAACATCCAGAACTAAGCCTTTAATGCCATGCTGCTTCAGCAACGCTGGGGTCAACGCTAAAATTGTGCCTGACAAAGACAGGTTGGGTTCAAGGAGCGCAGCAGCACGGGGTAGCATTGACCATTACCTATTGCATGTACCTAAGTTTACCTAGCAGCGGTAGATTGTCATTCGCTTTTTCCATCGATAGAGCGTTTAGCATCCTGTTTGTCGCGAATGGTGCCCTGGGCGCGTTCGTGATCACCCAGGTTTTTGCTAAACACATGGGTGCCGTCATAGCGAGCCATGAAGTATAGGCTTTCGGTTTGTTCCGGTGCCAAAACGGCTTTAAGACTCGCTAAGCCAGGGCTGGCAATGGGCGTTGGCGGCAAGCCTGCATTGATATAGGTGTTGTAGGGCGAGGGTTGATGCACCTGAGCAAGGGTCAGGGGTTTATCCTCGGTTTGTCGGATGCCTAAACCATACTCCACCGTGGGGTCAGAACCTAGGGTCATTCCAATGCGAATCCGATTCCAAAAGACACCAGCAATCAATGGACGCTCTTGGGCCACCACGGCTTCTTTTTCAACGATGCTGCTGAACGTGACCCAATCCTTCAGGCTGAGATTACCGGATCCTTGACGCTGTTGGTACAGCGGCAGTGCCTGGGTCTCAAAATGCTTCAGCATTGTGGTTATGACGGCATTGGGCGATCGCCCTTCCACGGGTACCTGATAGGTATCTGGGAACAGAAAGCCCTCCACCATCGGCACGTCTTCAGGGAGCCACGGAAAGCGATCGCGGGGGACTTGCTGGGTCGCCTTGAGGAACGCATCGGCAGAAAACCAGCCTTCCTTTTCAAAATAAGCCCCCATTTGCTTCAGCGACCAGCCCTCAGGAATCGTGAAGGTGGTTTGCTTAACGCGCCCTGTCCAGATTGTTTTCGCCAACTCATCTAGAGAAGACTGGGGCGATAGCTCATAGGTACCCGTCTGAAAGCTACCCTGCCCTTGCTTGGCAGCGGCTACCCTCGCCCAGAGCTTCCAAGCCATCACAGAATGAATGAGTCCCGCCTGCTGCAACTGCTGACCAATGGAGTCAGCAGAGGCTCCTTCAGGCACCTGTATCGTCACCACACCGGAGCGACTGCGGGTGGGTGCCGTTGCATTTGCCCACCACAGACTACCCAGCCCAGCACTAATGCCTAAGGTCAGCACCACAGCAGAGACAACCAACAGAAGCTTTGGAACTCGGTTTAAAGTTTTCTTCACCAGTCTTTATTGAACGCGCACTTGCAGGACATTACTCCAATTCTTCAAACAAATGTTCTTCAAAGTATGGCTGTAATTTGGGCTGAATGGCCTGAAATTCTTCAGGGGAAAGCAATTGAGGCTTTTCTCCATCCTTCAAACGCACCACAAATAACACCGGATCAATGGGCGTATAGATGGCGTATTCCTGTTCTTCATGGAAGAAGGTCGCCAAAAGCTGGTACTCCTCTTGATCTTTGCCCACGCCCGACTCCTCAACCTCTAAGGTCAAGATGTCGTCTTCATCGACGTCCGGCAGATCGCCTTCTACGGTCAGGGAGAGGGCCGTGCGTTTTAGCTTCAGGTTTTGCTCCGCTAAAACGGCCTGAGCGGTTGAAAAGATTTCGTTAAGTTCGGCATCTTCAACGGGGACTAGGGTTTCTTCTTCTTCGTCCTCGTCAAGGTCGCCGTCCTCAGTGTCTTCCGATGCGACCCAGGCAAAAATGTCGATGGGATAGTCCACCGGATTCACGAGGGCGTACTCTTCGCCGTCCACGTCAACCGATAGTTCTATGTAGCAGAGCAATGACCGCCCAACTTCATCAGATAGGGTAATGGTAGGCCCCTCAAGTTCCATGCTGTGCTCCTCTATACATCCGGCCCTAATACCGTTAACTATCCGCTAGTTTAGAGGGTAATGGCGCGTCTTCACGATTTTCTATTGTCTCATGAGAGGGAACGGTCTGCCGCCGCAGATCGAGCCATTGTTGCAAAATAATGCATGCAGCTTTGCGATCAACCATCTCACGATTGCGGGAAGGACTGATACGCTGGGCTTGCATCATGGATTCCGCTTCGTAGGAAGTGAGCCGTTCGTCCATATACTCCATCGGAATCTGGAGGGCATGACTAATGCGCCGTGCTAATTTTTGAGTCCGTTTGGCCTGGGTGCCAATTTCACCATTCATCGAATAGGGTAGCCCGATGACCAGCAGCGTGACCTCTCGCTCGTGAATGAGCTGGCGCAGTTGGGCAATGTCTTGCTCGAAGGTGGTGCGGTGGATGGTGGTCAACCCTGCGGCAATCAGTCCGGTGCGATCGCACCCCGCCACGCCAATCCGCCGATGGCCTAAATCTAGCCCTAGGGCAGAGATCACAGGTATAGTTCTCCCTTCATGACCATAATGGCCTGTCCGCCCAGCTTGGGGATATCCCCCTGTAACTCAATCAAAAGCCGTCCGGGACGGTTGATGCAATCTCCTTGTTCAAAGCGCCATAAATCGTGCTCAGGGTCTTTGGATTCACCGGATTGACGCAGGAGCAGTGCGATAGGCCCACTCACAGAGCCTGTGACGGGATCTTCAGGGATGCCAGACTGGGGTGCAAAGAAGCGGATATGGACATCCCGATTTGGCTCAACGGTTTCACGGGTATAGACACCAACCCCTCTCCAGTTTTGGCGTTTGCCCAGTTGTGTCAGGGCTGGCATATCAGGGTTCAGGGTCTGGATCTGATGCAGATGGGGAATGGCAACCAACACATCACAATTGAGGGAATCCACCACGGGGGGCGTTAAAGGCGTATGAAGCAAACCCAGCGCGGCTACAATCTGCTGAGTCAAATCCGATGACACAGCTTCAAATTGGCATTTTGGCAAGGTCAGCCACACCCAAGGACGCGCTTGGTTATAGTCCACCAGCACCGTTAAGACACCGCTGCGGGTTTCTAAGTATAAGATTTGGGTGACGCCGGGATGGAGGTTAAAGCGACCGTCTCGGGCTAGGGCATGGAGGGTGGCAATGGTGGCGTGACCGCAGAGATTCACTTCCTGGGTTGGGGTAAACCACCGCAGCCTAAAATCCGCCTCAGCTAAGGTGGGCTGAAGCACAAATGCAGTTTCAGAGCAGTTCACCTCACGGGCAATGTGCTGCATCTGAGCGTCCGATAGTCCATCCGCTTGGGGCACAACCACCGCAGGGTTGCCACAGAAGGGGCGATCGCAGAAGGCATCCACCCAGTAAACCGTAATCGCATTATCCACGAGAACCATTGCGCCAGATTAATCCGAAAACAACTGTGGGGGAATCAGCTTTCAGCGTTAGGACTGCTCTCTTGGGGGCGATTGTCCTTGCTCCCGCGCTTGTTCCCATGTTGAGTATGCACTGGAGCAGGTACCCATTTCAAGAACGTCATGCGCCCTGGGGCAGGGGTTTGATTGGGCTGAAGCCCCTGGAGCATTTCGGTCAACTGAAGGGTTTCAAGAGACAAAGTTTTGGTTTCTCTGACCTTATGCCACACCGAACGGGACAGCATCAAGGTATTTTCCATTCGCTCTGCACCCACTTGTTCTAGATAGTCTTCTCGCTCGGGTTGGTAATCGGCAGAAACCACTGACATAGAGGCAGACGGAGATGCCTGCTGGGAAAGGTGGGCCAGATGGGCCAAAAGCTCGGGATAAAGCCAGGTATAGGCGGGATGTACGGTCATCTGTGCCCCGTGGGATTCGGTGCCCACGCGGTTGCGGCAGATGGAAAAATATCCGATCGCCGCTTTTCGCTGGGGTTCAAAGACATAGCCATTCAGCCATTCCTGCTGCTGAAGCTGGATCTTAAGATTGGCAATGAGGCTACGGATTAAACTGCGCTGGAAATCTTGAACATGGCGATCAAACACCTGTCGCACAAACGGCGGCATCGCGGCGGTATCCAATTGGTACAGCAGGGCCGCATCGGCGTTATTGACAGGGAGTAGGTTGGGGAGACTGGGTGATCGCAGCGCCAACGGCTCCAACACCGCCGGAGACAACTGCCAACGCGTCATCTGAGACAGCGGCTGAAACCCATTTTGGCGATAAATACCGAGGGAATCTGTGTGATTGACCTCGATCTCAACCAGCCAGGTACGGGCTTCCCAAACCGTTTCCATGCAGTAGCGCAGAAGCTGCGTCCCTGCATCATAGGCAGAGACACCTTCCTCTAGACAAATGCGTTCCACCCGCCAAGTACTGCGGGCGCGATTAAAGGGTGCCACCTGAATTAGGCCCACCAGGCGATCCTGTTGTTCTAAAACAAACGTCCTGACCGAATGCCATTGCCCTGGCATCGCATCTAATAAACGCCACATTGCATTAGGTGGCCAGTCTTTGGTATTGCTTTGCAGGGGTTCCAGGAGCCAAGAGCGCTCCGCACGGCAGTCAATATCTTGCCCCAGCAAAGCTTTGACCGCATCCCAGTCTCGATACTGGAGCGGGCGCACAGATTCACGTTTGGGAGAAGTAGAGACCATAGGACTAGAGGTCAGACTTAGGGCAGAGAGGAGTGTTATGACCATTCGCACAACACCCCAAAAGACAATAGATTGACACTATTGTAGCGATCCTCCGTCCTCAACGGGAGAATCCTGAGATACATCTCTAATTTAGCTGCGAGGACGCACCAGCACCACAGGGGTTTGCTCATCGGAATTCCCTGCTGGATTGCTGATCAATGCCTCTTGCAGCGTCGCCATCGAAACATCCGATGTGGCCGCCAGCACCTTCACCGCCCTGAGGTCATTCACATCCACGATCGCCGCTGAGATGCCCGTTTTGGCCTTAATTTCATCCACCACAGCCTGAGGATCATCAGGGCCAAGCACCACAAACTGATCGTAGGGGGGTAGGGTTCCCGTTACGTCATCCACCAGTCGTGCCTGCTCTCCGGCAAGGCGGTAAAAGCCACCAGGGCTTCCCAGCACCTTCATTACAGAGCCGACAATAAACGCAAACAACACCCGTCCAGGACCCACCACATCCACAAGGGACTGAAGGCCACAGGCCGTTGCCAAACTGGAAGTGGGCAAAAAGAAATAGCACAGTCGCGAGGCCACCCAGCCCGGATGAATATCGCTCGGATGACGGTAGCGTCCCTGGATAATGGCAACGGGGGTTTCTCCGATGGTGACAATATCTCCTGGCTTCACATGGGGCTTCACGTAGCGATTCACAATGTCTACGCAATTGTCTAAGCGGGTGAGGAGATGCGTGGGAATGGGTAGCACCTCGGAAGCATCCGACGTTCGCCAACGTAAAGGCGCTGCCGGATCTGGGTAGGCCAAGGGCAACACCTCATGGTGAACACGGGGAATCCTTCCCTTAGGGCCATAGGTGACGTAGTGGATTTTTAGCCAAGCCACTCTGAGGGGGGAAAGATCTACACCTTTGAGGTCAATGTCAATGGCAACGGTTGTCTGCTGACGTTTTTTAACGATGTAGGCGAACCAATAATCATCTCCCCGTGTTTCTGCATCAGGGTGATGGGCCGTCAGGCGCACGGTTTTTTCAACATTATTGGAGCTTTCTTTAGACAGAATTTGAAGCTCTGCCCATAGCTCAGGCACCATCACTTCTAGGTCTGCCAGGGGGTTGGCGAGGGTGAGGGTGCCGTGGAGGGAATAGTGATGGGGCTGGTCTAGGTCTAGCTTCCATTGCCCCGTCGAGACCTGAAGGGTATTGCCACGGCCTTTGCGGTAACGGCTTTCTAACCCAGCCCAGCCGATGGCCGCCAATCCCAACCCAATGCCAATACCCTCAAAAATCATGAGTTGCTCTCGCTCCAAAAGTTGCCATCATCATGCCACATTTCCCTTTCGCTCTCGCTTCAGTTTTGGAGAGGGGTGTTTTTTAAGAAGTGTTAAGACTACAATCTATAAATATTTGTAAACTATAAACCCCATCCCGTCCTTTTAATTTTTCTTGTCTTTGAAGGACACATCATGAAGCGACTCGTTCTGTTCCAGTGGTTTTTCCTAATTGCCCATGTTGTTGCGATGGTCTTTGGCCTAGCGGGGTTAATCCTTGTGCTTCCCCGTCCAGAATTTATCGCGACCTTACCCAGTTTTGGGCAAACCCTGTTTCAGCTCAGTATGACGGGCGGGGGTGTGGTGTACATCGTGCTAGGGGCGCTGACGGTATTTTTGCATGGATACCTCAGTTTAGGGCTGCGCTCTATTACGCTCTTTTTTGTACCAGCGGTGCTGTTGTCTTTGTGCAGTGAACTGCTAGGCACTAGTACGGGCTTCCCCTTTGGGCACTATGCCTACCTGAGCGGCTTGGGGTATAAGATTGCAGGTTTGGTGCCGTTTACCATTCCCTTGTCCTGGTTTTACCTTGGTTTTTCGGCCTACCTGCTAGCCTACAGCGGCCTACGAGTTGTCTTAAGCCGCTTAGCCCTCAAGGATTTTAACCTGCGCTTATTGGCAGTTGTCACAGGTTCGGTACTGCTAACGGCTTGGGACTTGGTTCTAGATCCTGCCATGAGTCAGGCTCCGTTTCCGTTCTGGGAATTTCAAGAGGTGGGTGAATTTTTTGGCATGCCTTATCGCAACCTTGTCGGCTGGGTGGGGACAGGCATGGTCTTTATGGGCGTTGCCGCGCTTCTGGGGCGTAAAGAGCCGTTGCAATTGACCCGTGGGCAACTCACGGTTCCCCTCTGTATTTACCTTGCGAATTTTGCCTTTGGTGCAGCCATTACCTTGACTCAGTTGGATGCCCGCTTTATGATTCCGGCGGCATTGGGGGTATTGATTGGGGTATTGCCTGCCGTTGTTTTTTGGTGGATTTCACCTCAACAGGTTTTAGTGCTAGAAGCTTCAGAGAATAGTTCCGAAGTTGTGACGACACCTGTGCCAGCCCTAAGCGCCAGTCCTAAGTGATGACAATGGCGTTGTTGAACTTTTCTCACTGGGTCGCCACTGATTTAGGCGTTCCTGACTGGGATTTTTCTTCTCAATCAACCGAGTTTAGCGTGGTGGCAATGATTGCGCTGGTGGTGCAGCTCCCTGCTGCTGCACTGTTGCTGGCGCGTCTTCTGCGAGGGCCATTTAGACAGCCACCCTTAGTGCCACAATCTGCTGCACCAGAGTTACTGGGTGCAGTGAGTGTGATTATCCCAACCCTTAATGAAGTGGAACGACTTCAGCCTTGTCTGGATGGGTTAAGCCACCAAAGCGATGAGCTTCGAGAAGTGATTGTGGTGGATAGCCGATCGCAGGATGGCACCCCCCAATTGGTAAAACAGGCCGCCCTCCAAGATCCTCGGTTTCGGGTGATGACGGATGATCCACTCCCGACAGGCTGGGTGGGTAGACCTTGGGCACTGCATTCAGGGTTTAACCACATGGCAGCAGAAAGCACTTGGTTTTTAGGGCTAGATGCAGATACACAGCCCCAAGCTGGATTGGTGTCGAGCTTGGTACGGGCGGCGATCGCCCATAACTTAGATGCCGTTTCTCTGTCCCCCCAATTCATCTTGAAATACCCTGGTGAAATTTGGCTTCAGCCTGCACTTTTGATGACGCTAGTGTATCGCTTTGGCCCAGCGGGTGTGGCGAACTCAACACCGGAGCGCGTGATGGCAAATGGGCAGTGTTTTTTGTGTCGTCAATCCGTGCTGAAAGCATTGGGGGGCTACACCAGCGCCCGCAATTCTTTTTGTGATGATGTGACGCTTGTAAGATATTTAGCCTCAAACGGCGCACGGGTTGGCTTTTTGGATGGGGCCAAGGTTCTCAAGGTACGCATGTACGAAGGCGCGGCGGAAACTTGGCGGGAATGGGGGCGATCGCTAGACCTAAAAGATGCCAGTTCCCGCGCTCAAACCTACGGCGACCTATGGTTTCTGACCGCAGTACAGGGGTTGCCACTCTTGCTGGTGTTGATGTTTGGTCTGTGCGGTGTCAGTACCCCTATGGTGTTGGGGGCGTTGGGCCTGAATGTTGGGCTGGTGGTGATTCGGGTGGCGTTGTGCGGGGCGATCGCACCTTCCTACGATCTCTCTGGCGCTAAAGGGAAATGGCTATTTTGGCTGTCTCCTCTGGCTGACACTTTGGCGGTGCTACGAATTGGGTTTTCGTCTTTTCAGCGCCCGAAGCAGTGGCGAGGGAGGATTTACGAACCATAGTTTTAGGGTCGCAATGAGGCTCGACAAACTTCTCTTCTGGCGATGGAGAGGTGAATTTAGAGGACTGATGGTGCGATCGCGCGCACACGCCCTATCTTAGAAGAATAGAAGCCCTTAAGATGGTTTTAGCGTATTCTCAATACAATGCTGTAAAAAGAATAATCCGTCGATTCGTCTGTCGATCTGTCTATGAAACTGCTTATCCTCGTCAAAGCACAGGGGTTAAATTATGCCTTTGTCTGTTGAGCAACTTGTACACACAAGTTTTTCCGGTACTGGAAGTAGTACGCTAAGCAGCGAAGGAATGCCGGAAGCCATTCAACAGTCTTTCATGCAGGCTATTGTGCATCCGTACCTGCAAGATACTACCTTGAACGAAGCACATGTAAGGGTAGCCTACTTACATCAGCTTTCGCCTGCTGAATTATTTTTTGGGTGGGTGTACTGCGACAAATCACAACAAAACCCAGACGAGCTGATTTTTTACTTTATCTGTTACTACTCGACGCAGCCCTTAGATGCCTCCCAGCTTGACCTCATTTTTAAATGTCTTGGGAACGGCCCTCTTACCTTGCTCGAAGGCTTAGAAAATAGCAAGATTTTAGACCCTATCACCATTATTGACTCAGGTGACTATCAACCGACCAGACCTGGGGTGCCTATTCCCTCCAGCGCAACGGCCCTGAATCGATTACTGCTGTACAAAAAAAAATTACTGCACTGCTTTGTGCCATTCAAAGAACCACAGCCCACCTCAGATCCTCAAGGAAGTCAATCCAACCAGCCAGGTTTAACTTTACTTTTTGAAGGCTATCCGCACACTGAACCTCCGACCCTGAACTTGAGCAATAAATTCGCGCTGTTGATTGGGGTGAGCGAACATGAATTAGGGATTCAACCCCTTCCTGGCGTCGAAAAAGATCTAGAATCCCTGAAAGAGGTTTTGGGCAATCCTCGGATCGGAAACTTCGTCGATGTTGACATCGCACTCAATCCCGATAGCCCAACAATGGCTGAAAAAATTGAATATTTTCTGTCCAATTGTCCTTCAGATAGTTTGGCGCTGCTTTACTTTTCGGGATATGGAATCTTAGATCGCCACGGAACCCTATATTTGAGTTCAAAAGCGAGCAGCAGAAACGCTCGAGGCAAAATTATTCGCTCTACCTTTGTCTCTACGGATTTTCTGAGGGCTGTAATGCGCGACTGCCCCGCTCGGCAGCAGGTTTTAATTCTGGACGTTTGCATGAGCAAGGAAACATCGCTCTATCAAACAGACCCAAACCAAGCCTTTGAGACCATTAGACAGCAATTAAGCGGCCCAGGTCACACCATTTTGGTATCTTCCACCGCAATTCACGATACAGGTGTTCAAAAAGGGGTGAAATCCTCCATCTATACGCACTACTTAGCTGAAGGACTCAAGACCGGAATTGCCGATGCGAACCACACGGGGATTATTACCCTAGGTAAATGGCATACCTATGCCAAGCAGAAGGTTCAAATCACGAGTCCAGCCTTACGTCCGGCGTTATATGGCCCTTTAGATCAAAAACAAATTCAAATTGCCTTTGCGCCCCGTAATGAGCCAAAGCTTCAATATCGTCGAGAAGTTGAGCGCTTTTCTCGACAGGGTCAAATATCACTTGTTCACAAGCTGATTTTAGACGACCTCCAGAAAAGCTTAGGGCTGCTCCCTTCGGAATCGTCCCAAATCAAGGCTGAAGTGCTCAAGCCCTATCAAGACTATCAAAATAAACTACGGCAATATGCACTCATTGTTTTAAGCCGCGTTAATCCAGAAGGTTCTGCACAACATAGTAACGGTCAGCAAATTTCATATCTACAAAATTTACTGGGTTTAACAGATGCAGATACAGAACCTATTAAATCTGAGATTTTTCAGCAGCTCCATACCGTTCCAATTCCAGACACCATGGCTAGCACGATTTTCCTTGAGGGGGATGCCCAGTCGCGTCAGCTCAAGAAGTTAAACCTGTCATCGCAGGTCTCCCCGACGCCGCAATCGCCTTTGGCAAGCTTCGTTACCGAGGCGGATGGTTTCACTAGAAACTTGAGAGATCGCTTAGGGAACTATCTAAAGCTCAGTTTGAGCGGGACTTCCAACCCAAACCACTTTGGTTTAAGTCCTGAACAAATTGCAATGGGTGTAATTCTGGGTTCGATCGGGTTGTTTATTGTCTCGTCAATGCTGTTCAACCTGCGTCAGAAGCAAGAACAGTCCCAAACGCTTCAAACGCTTCAAGGGATGGTTCAAAACCAAAAGTATGATGAATGTGAGACGCTGGGCAAATCTCTGACTCAATCCTTCAAGCAGTCTAATTCTGCTCAACGCCTACTACAGCAGTGTCAGATCGGTTTGCCGTGGCAAAATGCAGCAATACTGTCTACGGTGAAACTTTCAAGTGCCGTGTGGACGATGGCCTTTGCCCCAAAAGATCAGACGATCGCCATCGGTAGAGATGACGGCAAGGTTCAACTCTGGGATGTTGCCAAAAAACGGCTGGATTTGAATCTGAAGGGGCCTCCAGATCGACTTTGGGGTGTGGCATTTAGCCCTAATGGAACTCAGGTGGCTAGCACAGGGGGCGATCGCACCGTCAAACTATGGGATGTTGCGACGGGGAGTCGGATTCATCAATTTAAGGGGCATCAGAGTACGGTTTGGTCGGTGGCATTCACGCCCGATGGTCGCTTTGTTGCGAGCAGTAGTGAAGACGGTACGGTCAAGCTGTGGAATGTTGCAACGGGTACTTTACACCGCACCTTAAAGCCTAAAGCAGGGGGAATTCGGGCGATCGCCTTTGGAACTGACGGCAAAACCCTGATGAGTGCCGGAGCTGACAAAGTCATTACCCTCTGGGATATCAAGACGGGCCAGCCCACTCTTAAGTTAACGGGCCACACCGATCGCGTTGTGGCATTGTCTGTCAGCGGGGATGGCACAATGCTTGCCAGCGGGAGTAAAGACAACACCATTAAGATCTGGAACCTTCAAAACGGGAACTTGCTCCGCACTATTGCGACAAATCCCTCTGCGACAAACCCCTCAGGCATACAAACGCTTGCATTTAGCCCAGATAATGAGACGATCGCCCTTGGCATTGGCAACGCGGTGCGGTTGTGGAATGTCCAGACGGGGCAATTCATCTATCAGTATTCCGGTTCACCCAGCAGTGTGACCGCAACGGCGTTCAGCGCTGATGGACAAATGCTGGCGATTGCCAGACAGAACAAGTTGTTGAGCATCTTGAAACGCTGAGGAGTGTGTCTTATCTAAGTTGTACGCCAACAGCAGGTGGGGGTGGCGGCAGGGTAGATGACCGAGCAGACTTAAATCTGGCAGCATAAACGCTTCGTCCTCTGCGAGTATGGCCGATCGGAATCTTTTTGCTGGGGACGGGAATTCTCGCAATGTTGGCCTTTGATGGCGAAAAAGGGACTCTCTCGTTATCTAAGCTTGAAAGCGATCGAGTCTTTGTGACCATCAGCACCCTGAAGCCTTGGCGGGTTAGTCTTACTTTGAGGGACTCAGCCTGGGTGCGATCACTAAAGACCCCTACCTGCATGACAGACTTGCCTTTATGGGAGGTGCGAAATGCACTGGGCTGCTGCGAACGAATCTTAGCCTGCTGCGTCTTGCTGGGTGCAACCACCATTACCAGATAAGAAAAATTTCTATCAGGAGCAGATTTGAAGGTACTGGAGGTAGGACTGGAGCTAAACAAAGCCCGTTTAGCTGTAGGCTGGCGATCGCTGGCAACCGTTTGATAAGTGGGCGTTGTGTCTCGGCTAAAGTAAACGTGACTGAGGGTTTTCTCGCCGTAGGTGCGCTTGCTAAACCGCCACCCATCCTTGAGATCAATTTTCAAAAAACCGGAGCGAATGCCGTGGGTGCGCCCCAGTTCGATCACCTTCCCACTGCCAGATTGGGCGGGGATACCTAACAGCAGCACATCATTTTTTTTCTTGTGAAGACTGAGCTGATACTTTAGCCCTAAATCTTGGCCCGCAGCGCGGATGGAGTATCCATTGCTGTCTGTACTTCGTCCACAAATGCCTGTGAAGTTGAAATTTAGCAGCAGCGGCTCAATGCGGGTAGGGCCAGAGCCACTTTCTCGCCAACATGGTTTTTTATCTGTGCGCTGTTCTAAAACCAGCAGGGTGTAATAGCCAGAAGCATGGGGCATCGCCACGGCGACAAAATTGCTTTGGTCAACCTCTGTCTGCCCAAACGCAATCGCCTGGGATGGGGCACTCGGCCATACCGAGAGGGCCAAAATACCAGCGGATATTCGCCAGACCCACGGTCTAGTTTGATTCATCATTTCCCCTCACACCAGAACAGCTTGGAAACCTTTGCAAGGGCTTTACTTGCCTGCATAGACTATAGAACCATGCAACTGATTGTCAAGGGCCGTATTCAACACCATAGGAAAATGGGATGGGATGCAAAGTTTTGAGCGGCAACTTTACCCTTGAGGCATTGCTAAACATTAGTTGGAGTAGGGATTTTTCGGTTCTGGGATTGGCTGGATGCCACTCGCCTGAATCACCGCTTGGCGCTTGCCATTGAGGGTTTCGGTTGCCATCTTGCCCTGCACCTTAAACCAGCGATCCGCCGGAACTGCACTTTTAGGCTGAGTAAATTTAACGGGAAGACCCACGGGATAAACATCGGCGGCGCAGCAGGTAATCACGAAGCGCGTCAGGGTAAAGTAACCCTCTGGTAAGTTGGTGGAATGGACTGCAAACCCATCCACACTCACCTTTTGTCCCACGTAGGCATCGGGTTCGGGATAAACATCCAAGGTGCGCTTCCAGTCAATGAGCGATCGCAATTCCGAGGACTGATTGACCCGAAAGGACTGAGTTCTCACCTGGGTCACAATGGCATCATCCTGAAGCCCTCGCTGAATGGCGGTATCACTAACAAAGGGTTTTGGGGTAATTACAAAGCCCATCAGTGCTGCTAAGAGGAGAATGCTGCTCATGAGGAGGGGCGAAAACAGCGTTTGATGGGCTTCTTGCAGGCCCCTTTGGCGGCGGAACATGCGTAGGAGGTTGAGAGAGGCGATCGCCAGCATGACAAACCCCGCTGCAATGCTAAGGCCAAAGTAGTTGGGATGAATCAGCAGCCCCAGTTTTCCCGAGCGCCAGTAAAACAAGAACAGCGCACCCCACAGCCCTAGGGCAAAGGTATGAATCCATTCCGGTAACTTTGATAATTGTTGACGCGGCAGAGAAGGCGTTGGATTCATGGCATCTGGGTCCTTGACCTACGGTGTACACACAAGGCTGACATCACTGATGAGTCTAAGTTTGAGTACCCTGCATTACCCCACCCCAACCCTCCCCTTATAAAGGGGAGGGAGCAAGTCCATATTCTTCCCCCCTTACCAAGGGGGATTGAGGGGGGTAATGCAGGGTGCTCAGCAAAGATCCAACTTGTGCGTACACCAGTCAGACTTGGGGGATTAGGGGGGCTAGTGTAACGCCCTTTGGCATTTTTCAGAATTGTTAGAGTGCGGAGGGTCTTATGAGAGCAGTGCTAATGGCCGGAGGCGAAGGAACCCGCCTCAGAC